>SHVJ01000072.1 GCA_009694295.1 Acidimicrobiia bacterium | reverse complement strand
CGACACCTGCACGCCGAACCGGAACTTGTGGTCGTGCCCCATCGCTCTCTCCTAGGTTCCGGTGAGTCGTGCGACCACGGGGGCGAACTCGTCCATCACTTCGGCACCGACCACGTGGTACGACATCTGCCAGCGGTCGCGGCGCCGCTTGATCGTCTCGATCATCTCGTCCACCGTTCCCACCAGCGCAACGGGGCTGTCCAGCACCTCATCGGGCGGGCAGGCGAACGCCGGCGCCATCGCTTCGGCCACCGACTTGGAATCGTCGGTGAAGAGCGTGAAGCCTGCGAACGACTGGATCTCGATGTCGTCGAAACGAGCACCAGCAGCGTCGCGCACCCACTCGAGCTTCTGGTCGGTCTGTACGGGGTTCATGTCGGCTGCGTTCGACGGATCGTCGGTCCGACCCCCCTTCAGGTTTCCGTTGATGCCCACGATCTGCGCTTCCTGTGCTGCGAGCGACAGCACACGCTTGCCCCCACCGCCGATCACGATCGGTACCGGCTGCTGCACCGGCTTGGGCATGCCGTCGAGCCCGGTGATCGTGTAGTGGTCACCGGAGAACGAGAACTCGCCTGGGCTCATGAGCCCCTTCACTATGGTGATCGCTTCCGCCAGCCGGTCGACGCGCACCCCGGGTCGGTCGAGCGGAATACCCGCCTTCTCGTAGTCGGCGGTCATCCAACCCGCACCCAGGCCGAGCTCGAGCCGCCCGTCGGAGAGCAGGTCGAGCGTCGCCGCGTCGCGCGCGACCACCACCGGGTGGCGATAGTCGTTCCCGAGCACCAGCGAGCCCACGCGCAGCGTCTTCGTGGCCTCCGCGGCGAACGCCATCGCGGGGAACGGCCCGAAAGGATGGTCTACGAAGTGGTCGGGCACGTACAGCGTGGAGTACCCGAGATCCTCTGCCTTCCGGGCCGTCTCGCGGTACTGCTTCGCCGAATCGGCACCGAGCGCCATCACGCCAAAACGGAACTTCCGGTCGATCGCCACGGCCGCGCACCCTAGTTGCCACCCCCAACCCCCCGTTTTGGAGGGATGGGCGGCCGGGTACAGCTAGCGGCCGGTGGAGCCGAAGCCGTAGGTGTCGCGGGCGGTCTCGTCGAGGGCGTGGACCTCGTGCCACTCGACTTCGGATTCGACCTTGGTGATCACGAGCTGCGCGATGCGGTCGCCGCGCGTGACGGCGTATGGCTCGCCCGGATCGGTGTTCACGAGCAGCACCTTGAGCTCGCCACGGTAGAGCGAGTCGATGAGGCCCGGCGTGTTCAGGCATGTGACGCCGTGACGCAGCGCGAGACCTGAACGCGGGAGCACCAAGCCGGCCCATCCCTCGGGGATCGCGACCGCGAGGCCGGTAGCGACGAGTGCGCGTCCGCCGGCGGGTGTGAGCGTTACGTCCTCGTTCGCGTGGAGGTCGTAGCCGGCGTCGTGCGGGTGCTGTTGCACCGGGAGCTGCGCTGCGGGATCCAGCTTGGTGAACGCGATGCGCATCGATCATCCTCCTCGCTCTTGGCGCTGCTCGCCGGGCCGCTCAGGCCCCGGCTCGGGCGTCGCAGGGTACCTGCGCCGCCCGTCCTCGCCTCCGCTCTACGCGGCGAAGTCGCCGATGAGCTCGACGCGCTGCTCGGGCGTGAGCGTGACGTCGGCCTGGTACTCCGGGTGATCGACCTCGATTCGAACCTCGCCACCGGCGAACGCGCGCTGCTGCTCGGGAGTGAACGCGAACTTCAGGTAGTGCACAGCCGAGGTGACGTCCTCTCGAGTGAGCCGTTCGGCGTCCTCCTCACGGGCAGGCACACGCTCGTCGCCGACCACGAAGTACACGTGATCTTCGATCTTGACGAGCCGCGGGAGCCACATGCGGAGCGCGTCGGTGTCATCGATCTCGATGAACAACGTGCCTGAGAGCTCCCCTGGACCGGGCAACAGCTGGTTGTACGTCTCGACCTCGTGCGCGACCTGCTCATCGCGCAACATCTTCTCGGCACGGGCCATCTCCTGGATCTGGAATCGCATGGTCGCGGCGTTCTCGAACACAATCGACAACAAGTCGCCCAGCGAAAGGCGGCGCCGCTTCTTCATAGCGATGATCTCGGCCCGGAACGCTTCCCGCTCACGTTCGTACTCGCGCAGGTCCTTGATGTCGCCGTTCGTGAGCTTGCGCACCGCGGGTCAGCCCTCCCCGATCCCGTAGGCACGCGCGAGCACCTGCACGGGATGGCTCGGCACCTTGCCCGTGGCCTCACGGATCGCGGTGTTGGCGAGATGACAGTCGCCGGCGACGAGCTGCGTGTCGGCCTTGGCGACCGCTTCCATCAGCGGCTTGGCAATCTTCTTGGCCATCTCCACGTTCTCGGCACGCAGGCCCCACGTGCCGTCGATCGCGGAGCACCGCTCGACCATCGACACCTTCGCGCCCGTAAGCGCCATGAGGTCGCGGCTCTTCGGACCGATCTGCTGGGCGCGGTAGTGGCACGCCGCGTGCCAGGTGATCTCGTCATACGTGGTCCCGGTGAACTCGGTGTCGAGCGGCTCCTCACGATGACGCGCCATGAGGTACTCGGCCACGTCGAAGGTGTGCTCGGCCACGAGACGCGCGTCGTCGGTGCCGAGGAAGTCGGGCACCTCGTTCTTCAACACGTACGCGCACGTGGGCTGGGGCACGATCACATCGAGCCCGGCCTGCACCGCGGGCAGCAGCGCGGCCACATTGCGCTCGGCCTGCTCCCGGAACTTGTCGACGTCGCCCGCGTCGAGCCACGGCATGCCACAGCACACCTGGCCGTCGGGCAGATCGCAGGAGATCCCATTCCGTTCGCACACCTGGACGGCCGCCTTGCCGATCTCGGGGTCTTGGTACTCCACCAGGCACGTCGTGAAGAGCGCGACCGGGTTGCGTGTCGGGCCGGCTGGCTTCGGGGGCGTTCGGCGCAAGAACCATTGCGAGAACCGCTGACGCGCGTACGTGGGGAGGAGCCGGTCACGAGAGATCCCGGTGGCCTTCTCCAGGAGGAAGCGCACCGGCTTCACACCATTGGTGCGATTGACCACGCCGGAGAGCGCCGTCGCCAACTGCCCTTGCAGGTCGGTGCGCGCCAACAGCCGTGCACCCTTCTGCACGTCGTTGCTCTGGGCCTGGATCGCCAGCGAGCGCAACATCAGGCGCGGGAAGTCGATCACCCACACCTGGCCCTGCTCAGGGTTGTACGGGCAGACGATGTAGCAGAGCTTGCACTGGTAGCACTCGTCGACGACGACCTTCTGCTGGTCGTCGGTGAGGAACTTCACATCGCGCGCGCCGTCGTCGCGCTCGTCGATCATGCGGAACAAGTCCTTGAACGATGGACAGAACTTCACGCAGACGCGGCAGTCAGAACAGATCTGGAAGGTGCGATCACGCTCGATGCGCGCGTCAGCACTGTCGAGGTACGCCGCGTCGAGCGGGTCGTACAGATGCGTCACCACAGAACAGAACCCTTCTCAAGTTCTTGGCACAAGTTCTTGGCACAAGTTCTTGGCACAAGTTCTTGGCACGCTGACGCTCGCTCAGCGAGCGCCAGCGTGCCGAAAACCGGAACGAGTCGAGAAACCGAGCTACTTGAGAGAGTCGAGGCCTTGCGTGAACCGGCCGGCGTGGCTCTTCTCAGCCTTGGCCAGCGTCTCGAGCCACTCTGCGATCTCGTCGAAGCCCTCGTCGCGCGCCGTCTTGGCGAACCCGGGGTACATCTCGGTGAACTCGTAGGTCTCGCCCTCGATCGCCGACTTCAAGTTGTCGGACGTGGCGCCGACCGCGACACCCGTGACCGGGTCGCCGACCTCGGCGAGGAAGTCGAAGTGGCCGAATGCGTGACCCGTCTCCCCCTCGGAGACCGAGCGGAACAGCGCGGCAACGTCGGGGTAGCCCTCGACATCGGCCTTCTGCGCGAAGTACAGGTAGCGCCGGTTGGCCTGGCTCTCGCCGGCAAACGCTTCCTTCAAGTTGTCGTGCGTCTTGGATCCGTTCAGGTCGGGCATCAGCTGTCCTTGCCTTTCATGTGGTTGGTTCGGTTCTTCCGGACTGGGTTGAGGATTGGCGGAGCACACTCGTCGCACACGCCGCGGAAGTTCACCTCGACGTCGTCGACTGTGAACCCGCGACGCTCACGCGCCGGCACGCGCAGGGCGCGCACGTCGATGAGTACGTCGCGTACCTTCCCGCACTCGGTGCAGATCAGGTGGTGGTGTGCATGTTCGACGTTGGGGTCGACGCGCACGCTCCCGGTGCCCACGTCGAGGAGCGCGACTTCACCGAGCGCTTCCAAGTCGTGGACCGTCGAGTACACGGTCTTCAACGAGATCGTGGGCATGTCGGATCGAGCCGACTCGTAGAGCGCTTCGACCGTGGGGTGTTCGGCGTTGGCCTGGAGCAACCGGAAGATCGCCTGGCGCTGCGGCGTAACCCTCAAACCCTGCGCCCGGAAACGCCCCGTCATCTCCTCGACCGTCTTCATGCGACGGCGAACCTATCGACAACCGTTGTTGACTGCCAATCGCTGGCTGTGGTCCGCGGGGCTACGTGCTGGCCGCTCCGGTGCCCAACTGCGAGCGGATCGCCTTCTCGAACTCGGCCACCTTGGCGCCGGCGAACTGCTCGCGGAGCCGCTCGAGGTTCGGGTAGCCGGCGTCGCGCTCGGCGTCCCACTCGTCGGCAAAGCGTCCCGACGCGATGTCGTCAAGCAGGCTGCGGATCTTGTCCTTCATGTCGTACTCGCTGAACTCGTCGCGCCGAGTGAGCTGGCCGTACTGGCTCGTCGGCGAGTGGAAGCGGAACTGTCCGGCGTAGCCGACCTCGCGCACGAGGCGCATCGCCCGCTCGCTCTCCCCCGACAGCGACATCTCGGCGATGATCGCCTCGAGCGGGATGCCGAGCTCGAGCAAGCAACCCACGTACTGGCCGCTCATGTGCGTCATCATCGGCGCTCGCACCTGCTCCTCAGCCAAATCGAGGATCGCTTCCTGGCGCGGCGTGAGCTCGATGGCACCTTGGCGCAACCCACCGATCGCCTTCGCGACGGCGAGTGTGCGCTCGAGCGCGCGGCCCGTGATGTCGCGGTGCACACCGACCGCAGTGATGAATCCGATGCCCTCCTCGTAGCAATGCCGGACCTCGGGTCCGAGCATGCGCGGCGCCACCATCCCGATGTCGCCGTCCTGTTCGAAGCGGTCGAACGCGAGCGTGTACCCGCTGGCCACGATCGTGAGCCCATCGGCGGGCCGCTTGATCGGCAGCGACGGGATGACGTCGTCGGGAATCAGGATGCACACGACCTCGATGTCGCTGGCGTCCTCGAGGTCAACCGGCGCGAAGCCATCGGCCTCGGCCTTCTCTCGGGTCTCGTCGGCACGCACGCACACGCGCACGTCGAACCCCGAGTCGCGCCAGTTCAACGCCCACGAGCGCCCCTGGTTGCCGTACCCCACCACGGCCACCGACGCGCCCTCAAGCGCGGCGAGATCACCGTCGTCGTCATGAAAGATCGTCGTCATGCGCAGCAGGGTACCCGGCGAGCGCGATCGCCTGCCTCGGGACTATCCAAACTGCGCGTAGATCCACGCGCTGATGTCTTGCACGTACAGCTGCCACATCGGCGCGCCGGGCCGGTCGCTGAGCTGCTCGCTCTGCCACGGGAACATGTGGCTTGCGGGAGCAGCGAAGTAGTCGGTGGTGGGCGGGTTCGAGGTCGGCATCGCTGCAACGAACGCGTACGCCTGGCCCATGGGCGTGATCGGATCAGCGCGGCCGTGTATCACGAGCACCGGTGAGTGGATCCCGCCTGCCCTCTCCGCGGCGTATTGGTCTGTGGGCAGACCCCCGTCGTACGTCGGGTAGCGAGCGATGAACCCGGACGACGAGATGACGGGCTCGGGCCGTCCGGCCGCGGCGCGCAAGAGCGCGACACCGCCGCCGTACGAATGACCGAGGATCGCAAGTCGAGCCGTATCGACGTCGGGCACGAACGCAGCGGCGGCGACCAGCGCGTCGAGGTCAGCAACGGAGCTGGCGTTCATGCCCTTCCAGCTCGGCCCGTTCACGCATGCGATCCCGTTGACGCGCTTCGCCAGGGGCGTGGGTTGCTCGTACCAGCAGCCGACGATGGCGATGAAGCCCTGCGCGACGAACCGGTGCGCGAGCGTCTCGTACCCGCGGCGGAAGCCGTCACCCCCGTTCAGGATCAGCAGCGTGGGCGGGCGGCCCTTCGGCCCAACCGGAGTTGGGCGTACGAACGTCGGGGTCGCGGCACCAACGCTCGCGGGCGGCGGCTCGGGTGCGGAGGTCGTTGTGACCTCGGGTGCGGTCGTCGTGGTGACCAGCTCCGGCGCCGTCGTGGTGGTGACGGGTGGCTGCGTGGTCGTGACGGGCGGCTGCGTCGACGTGACGGGCGGCTGCGTCGAAGTGGTGGTCGAAGGGGGAGGTATCGGTCTCGGGCCGGTCGGGCGGAACACGCCCAGGGTCACCGCCCGGCCATTGGGCGCCGGGGCCCAGTACCACTCATCGGCCGCGCCGGGCGTCGCGCCTTGGGGCGGAGCGATGCTCGTGAACGCAGTCGGCGGTGGCGGCGGTGCCGTCGGGGGGACGCACGCCCCGAGGACTGCAACGAGGGTGAGCGCGGGCAGCAATCGCCGCGCTGGCACCCAACGTGTCGCCATCGCGAGTCTCCCGCTCTTTCTTTGGGCGGTCGTACTTGGGCCAAGCGCCGGGCGCCGGGGGAATGAACACCCGGCGCGTGGCCCGATACAGAGGTTGTCGGACAAGTATGAACCAGCATGAAGGGGTTTGTTGCCCGGGTGTGAAAACCCGCCGATACGCTCCCTGCCCGTGGGCCTGCTGGTAGGCGACATCATCCGACACGCCGGGCGGGTGACCCCCGGCCATCTCGCGGCCACCCTCGGCGACGAGGAGCTCACCTTCGGGGCTCTCGATGCCCAGGCCAACCAGATCGCTCGAGCGCTCAGCACCGCTGGAGTCCGCCACCACGATCGGGTGGCCTGGTGGGGCGAGACCTCGCTCGAGGCGATGCCGATCTTCGCCGCCTGCGCCAAGCTCGGCGCCGCGTTCATGCCGGTGAACGCCCGGCTCGGTGCCGATGAGGCGGCCGAGGTGATCGGCTACGCCAGAGCGCGGCTCACGATCGTCGACGAGCCGCACCAGGCGCTCGCGCCCGACTTCGCCTACGTCGATCAGGCCACTCTGCTCCACGGCGCGCAGCGGCTCGAAACCACCGACGTCGTCGAGCCGGCGCTCGATGAGCGCGACACGCACGTCATCTTCTTCACCAGCGGCAGCACCGGGCGTTCGAAGGGCGTCGTGCTCTCGAACCGGGTCAGCTTCTTGCGGAGCTTCCCGCACCTGCTCACCGACCATTCCGGTGGCACGGTGTGCATGTTCCCGTTGTTCCACATGTCGGGCTGGTCGATGACGCTCAATGCGTGGCAGATGCGGTGCCCCGTCCATCTCGCGGTGCCGGAAGCCGACGCCATCCTCTCGACTGCGGAGCGGCGCCGCGCGAGTCGCTTGTACTGCCTTCCCGCGGTGTGGTCTCGGGTTCTGGAGCACGATCGCTCCGGGTACGACCTCTCTCTTGTACGCGAAGCCGACACCGGCACCTCGGCGACCTCACCCGAGCTGCTCGCGGCGATCAAGGAAGCGTTCCCTGGCACCATCACCCGCATCTACTACGGCTCGACCGAGGCGGGGCCCGCCGCGCTCCTCGGCGACGCCGACCTCGTGCGCAAACCCGGGTCGGTCGGGTTGCCACCGCCGGGCGTGTCGGTGCGGCTCACCGGCGACGGCGAGGTGTGCGTCCACAGCGAGCTGCTCATGGACGGCTACTTCGAGCAGCCCGACGCGACGGCCGAAGCACTCCGACCGCTCGATCCCGACGGACCCGACTGGTACCACACGGGTGATCTCGGCGTGCTCGACGACGAGGGTTTCCTCTCGATCGTCGGCCGCGCACGCGACGTCCTGCGGACCGGGGGCGAGACCGTGGCGCCCGCCGAAGTCGAGACGATCCTCGCCGACCACCCCGCGATCGCCGAGGTCGCCGTCGTCGGCGTCCCGGATGTGCAGTGGGGAGAGGTCGTGTGCGCGGTCGTGGTCGTGCACCCGGGCCGTGAGACCGAGGTGAGCGTGGATGCGCTGCGGGCGCATTGCGAGGGTCGTCTCGCCGGGTTCAAGCAGCCGCGGCGGGTCGAGCTCGTGGACGCGCTGCCCCGCACCGCGGCAACCGGGCAGATCCAACGGGCCCTGCTCGTCGACCGGATCGCGCTCGGCGAGGACCGACCCTGACGTCGCGTGGGCTGGCGCGGCCCGTCCAAGGATGCCCACGCCGAGCTCGTCGCCGGCTACCTCGGCTCGGAGGGCTGAGCCTCAGGCGTTGCGAAGCTTCTCGCGCAGGACGAACTTCTTAACCTTGCCCGACGGGGTGCGCGGGAAGTCGTCCACTGCATGCACCTCTTCCGGCCACTTCTGCTTGGCGAGACCCGCCGCTTCGAGATGCACGCGCATGTCGTCGAGTGACGGGAGCGCGCCGGCGTCGGGCTGCATGCGAAGAAACGCGGCGCCGTGCTCACCCAACCTGGGGTCGGGTGCGGCAACCACCGCGCACTCCGCGACGCCGGGCATGCGCAAGATCAGCTCTTCGACCTCGAGAGCGCTCACGTTCTCGCCACCGCGGATGATGATGTCCTTCTTGCGGTCGACGATCGACAGGTAGCCGTCCTCGTCGAGCCGGCCGATATCTCCGGTATCGAACCAGCCGTTGCTGTCGATGGCCGCCTTCGTGAGAACAGGGTCGGTGTAACCCACGAAGCAGTCGGGCCCCTTGCTCCAGATCTCGCCCGGCTCCCCTGGACCGACCAACTTCCCATCGGCGTCGCGCAGCTCGAGCTCCACTCCGAGCATCGGCTTGCCGTCGGTGTCAACTCGCTTGTCGCGCGGGTCGGTATGGTGACAGCCGGTGATCGACGGGTGCTCGGTCGAGCCGAAGCTGCGCACGACGGACATGCCGAGGCTCTCGGCACGCTCACACACCTGGAGCGGCACCGGCGAGCCGCCGAGGCCGATGCGCTTCATCTTGGCGGCGTGCTCGTCGGTGAAGTCGGGATGGTCGAGCAGGCTGATCAAGAAGTACGTGGCACCCGAACCACTCCCCAGGTCCTCTTCGAGCATGGCTGCGAGCACTCGCTTCGGGTCCCACACGTCGATGAGGTGGATCGGCTCGCGCCGGTACACCGGCATGAGCAACGCCGCGAGCATGCCGATCCCATGCCCAACCGGTGCTCCTGTGAGCCCGGATCGGGCCATGGTCATGGCACTGAGCTCAGAAAGCTGCTTGATCTCGAAGCCGATCGATCGGTGGGAGTGCACGACGCCCTTCGGGTCCGATGTGGTCCCCGACGTGTAGGCGATGAGCGCGGGTGACGATGGATCGGCTGGAGCCGGACCGTCGATCGGATCGGCGGAGGCCAGCACGTCGAACGAGAGCGCGCCAGCCGGAACACGATCTCCGGCAACAAAGACCTTCTCGAGCGCGGAGAGGTCGTCGCGAATCGTCTCGAAGTTGGCGAGGTAGTCGATGTTCCCGAACTGGTCTGCGGTGATGAACCAGCGCGAGCCCGACTGGCGCAGGATGAAGCCGACCTCCTTCGCTCCGTAGAAGTGCACGATCGGCACCGGCACCGCCCCGAGGAACGCGACCGCCCAGAACGTGGCGGCAGCCTCGATCCAGTTCGGCACCTGGAACGCCACCGGATCACCGGGACCAACTCCTACCGCGCGCAACCCGCCGGCGACCCGGCGGGCAAGGTTCGACGCGTCGGCGAACGTGCCCTCCCAGGGGTGCACCTCGGATCGAAGCTTGACGGCGGCGGTAGGCGCGTCGGCGAAGCCGGCGGCGAGGATGGAGCCCAGCGTCTCATCGGTCCAGTGGCCTTCGGCCAAGTAGCGCTTGGCGCGGTCGGCATCGTCGGGCCGTAGCTCCAGATCGAGGAGGCTCATCGGAGCGTAACGCTACCGGTACTGGCGCTGCCTTGTGGTGTGCTGTGCTTGCCGTGCGGTGGCGCGCAGAATAGCGTTCCCGAAATGCAGAATGCTGTTCCCGATGGGGCCACGCTCACGGAGCCGCTCGACCACTCGGTGGCCGCCCGCACCCTGCGGGATCGCGCCGACGTCTACGCCGAGGAGGTCCGTCGGCTCCTCGACGCGGCCTACGCGGTCATGCGTCGCACCGGCACGCTCGATCCACGGGTGAGCGACATCGTCGCCGAGTCCGGCTTGTCGAACCAGGCCTTCTACCGCCACTTCCGCGGCAAGAACGAGCTGCTGCTCGCGGTGCTCGACGACGGCCAACGCCGACTCGTCTCGTACCTCGAAGCCCGCCTCGCGCGCGTCGATCCGGGCGCGCCACGGGTCCGGGCGTGGATCGAAGGCGTGCTCGAGCAGGCGCGCAACCCGGAAGCCGCAGCAAACACCAAGCCATTCACCGCCAACAGCGCGCGTCTCGCGACAGAGTTCCCGGATGAGTCGGCGCAGTCACGCGAGCAAGTGGTCGCGCTGTTGCGTGCTGCGCTCGTCGACGCCGGCGGCAACCCGCGACACGATGCCGACGCGATCTACCACCTCGCAATGGGGCGCGCCGGCGACGCGATCGCCCGTGGCGAGGTGCCCACGAACTCCGACGTCGACCACCTCGTCGAGTTCGCGTTGCGTGGCATCGGAGCAATGTGATGGAACGCGAATTGATGGTCACAGGGATGGGTGGGCAGGGAGTTCAGCTCGCCGCGCAGGTGATTGCGCAGGGTGCGACGATCGAAGGGCGCAACGTGCAGCTCTTCGGCGTGTACGGCGGCATGATGCGCGGTGGCAACACCGACGCGAGCGTGGTTGTGGGCGACGGTCCGATCCAAGCACCACCCGTGCTCTCGCGCACGTGGTCG
>SHVJ01000071.1 GCA_009694295.1 Acidimicrobiia bacterium | reverse complement strand
GCTCGCACGCAAGGAGGTAGTCGTCACGGTGCACCGGCTTGAGTGGCAGGATCAGAAGTGGGGCCGATTCGCACGGGCCTTCCTGAAGTTCTGCGAATGGACGGCGGTGCGATCGTCGGCGGTGATGATCACGGTGTCACGAAACTTCAAAGCAGACCTCGAAGCCCGATACCCCAAGATCGGTCCGGTCTTCTACGTCGCCAACGGCGTCACGCCGCCGATGACCGTTGGTCCTGAAATGCTCGCCGACCTCGGGCTGATCGCGGGCGGGTACGCGCTCACCGTGGGTCGACTCGTGCCTGAGAAGGGGCTTGATCTTGCCGTCGACGCGTTCGCGACCTTCGCCTCCGACCCCGAGCTCTCAGCGATGCAGCTCGCCGTAGTGGGCGGCGCCCGCCACAGTGACGAATACGTGACCAAGCTCGAAGCTCGAGCGCGAGAACTTGGAGCCCACGTGCGCTTCCTAGGCGTGCGCACCGGCGCAGAGCTCAACGCGCTGTACCAGCACGCCGCGGTGTTCGTCGCCCCGTCGTACCACGAGGGGCAACCGCTCACCGTGCTGGAAGCCATGAGTCACGGACGGTGTGTAGTTGCCAGCGACATCAGTGCCCATCGTGAGCTCATCGGCGATGCCGGCGTGCTGTTCCCGGTGGGCGACAGTGCGGCACTCACGAGCGAGCTCCGCCGCGTGCTGGCCGATCACAACCTTGCGACGACGTTGGCCGACACCGGACGGCGACGGGTGCTCGAGTCCGACGAGTTCCAATGGGACCGAGTGGCCGACGAGACTGAGCACATCTTGGTGGGACTGTGAAGCGACCCGTCGTCTGGCTCAGCGCGGCACTCGCACTCATGCTGGTTGCGGCCGCGGTGCTCGTGGCGACGCGGGAGACGCCTCGCAAGCTCACCGAGCGCGCCGGGCGCGTGCTCGTCATCTCGCTCCCGTACGTGACGTGGTCCGACCTCGAAGGGCCGCCGGTTCCCAACATCGACCGGTTGATCGATTCGTCGTCGGTGGCGAGCCTTACCACCCGCACGATCGGTCGCACCGACCTCGTCGACGGCTACCTCACCATGAGTGCAGGAGTACGAGCGACCGGCGGCGACGCCGCGACGGACGGTGCGGCCTTCAGTGTCGACGAGGAGTACGGCCATGACGTCGCGGCTGATGTGTTCCGGCGACAGACCGGGACCTCGATCAACAAGGGCATCGTGCATCTCGGGTTGCCTGCCATCCTCGACGCGAACGACGAAGAAGGGCTCGACGCACTCGTAGGGGTGCTCGGCGACGCTCTGCACCGCGCGGGCTACTCGCAGGCCGTCGTCGCCAATGGCGATGGCGGCAGTCCGATCAGCGCATTCCCCGTGTATGAGCGCATGGCCGCGAGCGCACTCATGCGATCCGACGGTGTGCTCAGCAAGGGTCGCGTCGACGCCGGCTTGCTCAGCGACGCCCCGGAGGCTCCGTTCGGCCGCAAACTCAACGTCGGCGCCGCGGTGGAGGCGTTCAACGACGTGTGGCACGACCACTCGGTCGTGCTGGTCGAAGCATCGGACCTCGTGCGGGCCACGCGCTACCAGCCGCTCGCCGTAAAGGGTCAGCGTCGCGACCTCTTCAAGCAGGCACTGCGTTCGAGCGACCGTCTGGTCGGCGAGCTGCTGAAGACCGTCGATCTCAAGCGCGACGCCGTCATCGTCCTGAGTCCCGTGCCGTCGGTGCTCGGTTCCACGTTGACGGTGGTCTCGGTGCACGCGCCGGGCATCGAGCCGAGCCTGTTGCGGTCGCCAAGCCTGCGTCGGCCGGGATTCGTGCAGATCGTCGATGTCGCACCGACGATCCTGGAGCTCGTCGGCGTGAAGCGCCCGACCGAGATCAACGGCCGCCCCATGACCGTCGCGTCCACCGGGAAGTCGGCGGCGGAACGACGAGCATTCCTCGTCGACGAGATCGACGCGGCCGAGTACCGCGATCAAGTGTCCGACGCGGTGATCATCACGTTCATCGCGCTCCAGGCCCTGCTCGCACTCGGCGCAGTGCTCGTACTCATCGGCCGACTCGGGGCCAAGGCTCGCGCCCGGGTTCGCTTCGCCGGGCTCGCGTTGCTCGCGTTCGTGCCCGCCGTGTACCTCGCTCGTCTCGTGCCGTTCCACGAGGTGAAGCCGTTGTACCCCGTGTTCCTCATCGTCGCGGCGTGCGCGTTGGCCGCGCTCTACCGCGTCATCGGGTGGCGCCACACGCTCGATCCGCCGATCATCGGGCTCGCGACGATCGTGGTGCTGCTCGTCGGCGACGTGATCCTCGGTGCCCGGCTCCAGCTCGACAGCGCGTTCGGGTACACACCCACCGTTGGAGTTCGCATTTCAGGCTTCGGCAACATCAGCTACGCAGCACTCGGAGCGGCGGCAGTCATCCTCGCGGGGCTCGTCACGAGCCGCGTACCCGGCCGCGCCGGGGTGCAGATCGCCATCGGGATCATGGGCTTCGCGCTGCTCGCCGACGCCGTACCGATCTGGGGTGCCGACGTGGGTGGCGTGCTGTCGATGATCCCGGCGTTTGGCATCACGGCAGCACTCTTGCTCGGGAAGCACGTGCGCCCGAGGCTCTGCACGGTGTTGCTCTGCGTTGCGGCCGCGCTCGTCGGTCTTGTCATTGCATCTGTCCTCGACCTGTCACAGGCAGAGGAGCAACGTACGCATCTCGGACGATTCCTCGAGGAAGTGAACGACAACGGCTTCTCGACGATCACCGACACGATCTCTCACAAGCTCTCGCAGAACCTCGCGACCATCACGTCGTCGCTTTGGGGAGTGTTGCTGCCCTTCATCCTCGCGTTCGTCGCGTACCTGTCGTTCGGTTCGGGTCGCCTCGGAGCACTCATGCGTCGCATCCCCGAATTGCGCGCCGCGCTGATCGGGTTCACGGTGCTCGCGGTGCTCGGCTACTTCCTGAACGACTCCGGCATCAACATCCCGTCCATGATGCTTGCGGTGCTGAGCGCCACTCTCGTCACGCTGCTCATACGCCGCGATCCGAGCGAAGACGACCGTCCGACCCGATCACAGGCCCGATCACAGGCCCGATCACAGATCCAGGCGCGTCCCGCCCGATGACCGAGTCGGCGCAATCCGTCGACGGGCCGAGTCGGCGCGTCAAGGCGATCGTGCTGATCGCACTGACACTGCTTCTCGTGGCTGGCGTCTCGACCATCGAAGCGTGGCCGTTCACCGGCTGGAGGCTGTACAGCAACACCAAGGGGCCGACGGCGGGCACTTTCGTCGCCTATCGGGTCGGGCCCGATCACGATGAGCAGCTCGTCGACTACCACAACCTGCCGTACGCCTTTCAGCGGACGCCCTACATTCTCAACAAGTTCCCACGCTCCAGCGCACGCGAGCGTGAGGCCGCGTGCGACGGCATCGCCCAAGGAGAGCGTGAGGCCGGACGGCCCGTCATCGCCATCCGCGTCTACTGGGAGCTCCGTCGCGTCGTGCCCATCGGCGGCGAGCGTCACACGAAGCTGCTCGAACGGGAGCTTCGCTACACGTGCAGCCGGGCAGCGACATGACCGGATCGCGCAAGAACGTTCGGAGCAAGCTCAACGACGTCGTGTTCGGACCCGAGACGCCAGCCCGCCTGTTCGTGCTCCAAGCGGGCTTCATGGTCCTGTTCGCGGGTCGCGCGTTGACGGTTCCGTTCTACAAGCTCACACCGCAACCGGCGGGACTCTTCCGGCCGGTGCCGCCGATTGGGTTCCTCGACCAGATGCCACCGCGCGGCGTGGTGATCGCCGTGCAACTGCTCGTCATCGCGGCGACCGTCGCCTGGTTTCTCGTCGGACGCTCGCCCGAGTGGCGGGCGCGCGGCCGACGCATCGCGTTCGTGACCGCGTGGATCGGGTTCTTGTTCCTCGCCGCCCTCCCCGCGAGTCGCGGGAAGATCTACCACCGCGACTTGCTCTTGGTCTGGGGCGCAGCACCCCTCCTGCTCGCCCCCACCGACGTCTCGTTCCGAGACCGCGTGCCCAGCCGCCGCGCGGGGTGGCCGGTGCGTTCGTCGATCGCGTTCCTCTCGGTCGCCTACTTCTGCACCGGCTTCCAGAAGATCAAGGTGTCGGGCCTCGAGTGGATCTTCAGCGACAACCTCCAGTGGGCCTTGTACTGGGGTCGGGTCCGCGGCGCGCCACCGCCGTGGCGCGAGCTTGCGTTCTTCATCGCCGATCGTCCGTGGCTCGCCCAGCTCAGTGCCGCCGGTATCGTCGTGTTCGAGATCGGGTTCCCGTTGGCGCTGTTCTTCCCGCGGATCCGTCCGGCCTTCATCGTCGCGGCGTGGTTCTTCCACGGCGGCACCTACCTGATGTTGGGCCTCGACTACTGGTTCTATGCGTTCGTCGTCACGCTGGTGCTCGTGAACTGGCCGCCGGTGATCGACCGAGTGCGCCGTACACCCGTGCCCGCCCCCACCTAATGGCCGCGCAGCACCACCCACGCGGTCGTGGCGGTGGTGTCGGCATCGTACACCGACCAGCCGAGTGCATGCATGCGGCGAGCGGCACGCACAAGACCTGCGTAGTCCTCGGGCGTCGACAGCGCCCCCAAACCGCCAACCGGATGCACTGCAGCCTCAGGATCATCGAGGTTGTTGCGTAGCCGACGCACGCTCTCTTGGGTGTAGCGCGCTGCGTCTCGGTACGGATCCTCGCGGTATGTCCAGTACGCCATCGGCAGCCACACATCGACGTGCCGGGCGAGCTTGCGGTACGGGAAGTCGGGCCAAAGCGCGGGATTCACCACCTCGAGCTGCACGGCTGGGTAGACGATCGCGCCCACCGCGCGATCTCCAGCCACCTTCCGAATCTGCCGGGTCAGCGCCACGACGCGGCGGTTCCGTTCCACCACGTCGACGACCTGCCGCGACTCGATATCGAGGGCAACCGCGTCGAAGCGGTCACCGTGCGCTCGGAAGTCCAGTAGCGCTTCCAACCGGTGGCGGTCGCGCGCGGGCTCGACGAGCTGCGGGTAGTACCAGGCGACGACCCGGACGTCGTTCTCGTGCGCGCGTCGGAGCAGTGCGCCAACGAGCCCGCGGTCGACGACGAGTCCCTTCGCCCGAGGGTCGTCGATCGCGGCTTGGAGGTAGATCGTGTCGGCGCCGAGCGAGGCCAGGTCGTCGACCGTGTCTATCGTGACTGCCGGTGGGCCCGTCCGCGTGATGAACGCGGGGACGTAGTCGAACACGTCGATCCACGCGCCCAAGCCCCGAAACGCCGCCGTGTTGCGCTCACCCGCGTCAGCGGGCTTGTCGGCTACGACAACGCCTGTCACTACGGCAACCACCGCGCAAGCAAGCGCGACGAACAGGCCTCGACGACGCATCTGACCTTCTCGGGGAAGAAACCGGTGCCGGAGCACCCGATTCTTACCCCGGGACACTCCCGGCGACCTCGAGACGCAGATCCGCCCGGGTCAGCGCGGCACGCAACTCCTGGTTCTCGGGTTCGGTGCGCAGGCCGGCTTCGGCGCGTTCCTTGGCCGCCTGGGCGCGCGGCACGTCGATCTGCTCGGGCAGCTCGGCAACGTCGGAGAGCACGACCACGCGCTCGCCTGTCACCTCGACAAAGCCTTCGTGCACCGCGGCGGTCTGCTCACCATCAGGTGCAGGAAGGATCACGCGCACCTTTGCGGTACCGAGCGCGGCGAGGAGCGGGGTGTGGCCGGGCAAGAACGCGATCTCGCCCTCGGTGGTGCGGCACACCACCATCTCGCCCTCGCCCTCGTAGAGCACCTGCTCGGGCGAGACCACCATCACGTGCATGGTTCCCATCTATGCGCTCCTTCGCTGCGGGCCGGGATACCCGTCCCGCGGGCGCTCACTCGCTGGGCGCATCGCCTTACGAGTCCTGGAGCGTCTTGGCCTTGGCGAGGACGCTCTCGACGCCACCGACGTTGAAGAACGCCTGCTCGGGGATCTCGTCGAGCTCGCCCTTCACGATGGCCTCAAAGCTCTCGACGGTCTCTTCGACCGGCACGTAGATGCCCTTCAAGCCCGTGAACACCTCGCCCACGAAGAACGGCTGTGAGAGGAAACGCTGAATCTTGCGGGCGCGCGACACAGTCACCTTGTCGTCTTCGGAGAGCTCGTCGAGACCAAGGATGGCGATGATGTCCTGGAGCTCCTTGTAACGCTGGAGGATCTCCTGCACGCGCCGCGCCACGTTGTAGTGGCGCTCGCCCACGATCTCGGGAGCGAGGATGTTCGACGTTGACGCGAGCGGGTCGACGGCCGGGTAGATGCCGAGCGCAGCAATCTGGCGCGAGAGCTCGGTCGTGGCGTCGAGGTGGGTGAACGTGGTGAACGGCGCAGGGTCGGTGTAGTCGTCGGCCGGCACGTACACCGCCTGCATCGACGTGATCGAGTGACCCTTCGTCGACGTGATGCGCTCTTGCAGCTCACCCATCTCGTCGGCGAGCGTCGGCTGGTAGCCCACCGCCGACGGCATACGGCCGAGAAGCGTCGACACCTCAGAGCCCGCTTGCACGAACCGGAAGATGTTGTCGACGAACAGCAGCACGTCCTGGTTCTTCACGTCGCGGAAGTATTCGGCAACCGTGAGCGCCGAAAGGGCGACGCGCAGGCGAACACCCGGAGGCTCGTCCATCTGGCCGTACACGAGTGCGGTCTTCTCGATGACGCCCGACTCCTGCATCTCCAACCAGAGGTCGGTGCCCTCACGCGTGCGCTCACCCACACCCGCGAACACGGACACTCCACCGTGCTGGGTGGCGACACGTTGGATCATCTCCTGGATGAGCACCGTCTTGCCGACGCCGGCACCACCGAACAGACCGATCTTGCCGCCCTGCACATACGGCTCGAGCAGGTCGATGACCTTGATGCCGGTCTCGAACATGAGCGCGCGCGCTTCGAGCTGGTCGAACGGCGGCGACTCGCGGTGGATCTCCCAGTAGTCGTCGATCCCGGTGAGCTTGTCGGCGGTGGTGTCGAGCGGCTCGCCGATCACGTTGAACACGTGACCGAGCACACCGTCGCCCACCGGCATCCGGATGCCCGAACCGGTGTTGCGCACCACCGTGCCGCGGGTGAGCCCGTCGGTCGGCTTCATGCAGATCGCACGACAACGACCCTGACCGATTTGCTGGGCAACCTCGGCGGTGATCGTGATGGTCTCGCCTTCGAGCACCGCTTCCATCTCGAGCGCGAAGTTGATCTCGGGGAGCGCGTCGGGCGGGAACTCGATGTCGACCACGGGGCCGGCAATGGCCACGACCCGGCCGGTCTTGAGCTCCGTGTCGGGAGTGGGGTCGGCAGTGACGGTCATGCAGCTGCTCCTGGTTGGTGCTCGGTGGCTTCGTGCGCCGACTCGACCGAGTCGGCGGTGTGCTTGCCCTTGCGCAACGCCTCGGCGCCACCCACGATCTCCATGATCTCACTGGTGATCGAATCCTGGCGGGCGCGGTTCATCACGCGAGTGAGGCTGGTGATGAGATCGTCGGCGTTGTCGGTTGCGGCCTTCATGGCCCGCTGGCGCGCCGCGTGCTCTGATGCGGCGGCGTTGAGCAACGCGGCGTAGAGCCGCGCCTCGGCGTACACGGGGAGGAGTCGCTCGAGGATCTCTTCGGGCTCTGGCTCGAACTCATAGCCCGCGGCAACTTCGCCGTCGCCATGCGCGTCGGGTCGGGCATCGCCACCCTCGAGGATCTCGACATCGAGCGGCATCATCGGGCGCACGACCACCTCTTGGCGGCCGGCCGAGACGAAGCGCGTGTAGATGAGCTCGACGAGGTCGTACTCACCACTCAAGAACGGGGCTTCGACGGCGCGCGCTATCGAGCGGGCATTCTCGTACGAAGGTTGGTCGGAGAAGCCGGAGAACACGGCATCGATGCGGAAGTTGCGGTAGCGGAAGTAGCTCTCGGACTTTCGACCTACGAGCACAAGCGCGTAGTCGCGGCCGAGTGCCGCGTGCTCGCGCATCGAGCCTTCAGCAGCCCGGATGACCGACGAGTTGTACCCGCCGCACAGACCACGGTCGGCGGCAACAACGACGTGCGCGACCTTCTTGATCTCAGGCCGGGGCGTGAGCAGCGGGCTCTCCCGCCCGGCACCGGCCGCCGCGAGGTCGCGCACGACCTCGGTGATCGTCTCGCTGTACGGCACCGCGGCTTGCACGCGACCCTGGGCACGCACGATCCGACTCGCCGCGATGAGCTCCATCGCGCGCGTGATCTTCTTCGTGGATTGCACGGTGCGGATGCGGCGTCGTAGGACGCGTTCCTGTCCGGCCACGGCTAACCCATCGCCTTCTCGTGACGTTTCCGGTTGCCATGGCAACCGAAAGCGTCATCAAAAGGGGTCCAGGAGGCAGAGATCATTCCGTCTTCAGCGTCTTGTCCGACTCGGGCTCGCCGGGTGCTTCGGCGTCGGTGGCCGTGGGGTCGGCGGCCGGGCCGCCTGCAGCGTCGGCGAGGGAGGCGAGGAACGAGGTCTTGAACTCGGCCACAGCGTTCTCGATCGCCTCACCCTCGGGCATCGCGCCGGTGTCGCGAACCGCCGTGAGCAAACCAGAGTGACGGGAGCGCATCCACTCGAGCAGCTCCTGCTCGAAACGCCTGACTTCTGGAGTCGGGATGTTGTCGAGCGCACCTGAGGTGCCGGCGTAGATCGAGACGACCTGCTCCTCGACGGGCATAGGCGAGTTCAACGGCTGCTTCAGGAGCTCGACCAACCGCTCACCACGATCGAGCTGCGCGCGCGAGACCGCGTCGAGCTCGGAACCGAAGGTGGCGAACGCCTCGAGCTCGCGGAACTGAGCGAGGTCGAGCTTCAGCGTTCCCGACACGCCCTTCATCGCCTTGATCTGCGCGGCACCACCCACTCGTGACACCGAGATGCCCACGTCGACAGCAGGACGCACACCCGACTTGAAGAGGTCGTCGATCAGGTAGATCTGACCGTCGGTGATCGAGATGACGTTGGTGGGGATGTACGCCGAGACGTCGCCGGCCTTGGTCTCGATGATCGGCAGTGCAGTCAGCGAGCCCGCGCCGAGCGCGTCGTTCAACTTCGCGGCGCGCTCGAGCAACCGGGAGTGGAGATAGAAGACGTCGCCGGGGTACGCCTCGCGGCCTGGTGGGCGCCGCAGCAGCAGGGCGAGCTGCCGGTATGCCTCAGCCTGCTTCGAGAGGTCGTCGTAGACGACGAGCGCGTGCTCACCGTTGTCCATCCAGTGCTGACCCATCGCGCAGCCTGCGTACGGCGCGAGGTACTTGAACACCGCTTCGTCGGCGGCCGGTGCATTCACCACGACCGTGTACTCCATCGCGCCGTGTGCTTCGAGCGTGGCGACCGTCTGCGCGACCGAGGAGCCCTTCTGCCCGATGGCCACGTAGATGCACTTCACGCCCTGGCCGCGCTGGTTCAGGATCGTGTCGATCGCGACCGTGGTCTTGCCCGTCTTGCGGTCGCCGATGATGAGCTCGCGCTGGCCGCGCCCGATCGGCGTCATGGCGTCGATCGCCTTGATGCCGGTTTGGAGCGGCTCGTGCACGGGCTTGCGGCCGACGATGCCGGGCGCCTGCACCTCGAGCCGACGGTTCTCAGTGGTCGCGATGGCGCCCTTGCCGTCGATCGGTACTCCGAGCGAGTTCACGACGCGTCCGATGAGCGCGTCACCGACCGGGACCGACAGGATGCGCCCCGTCGCCTTGACCGCGTGTCCCTCTTCGACCGTGTCGGCCTGACCGAGGATGACCGCACCGATCGACTCTTCATCGAGGTTCAGTGCGAGGCCGAGGGTGCCGCCTTCGAACTCCAGCAGTTCGTTGACCGCGGTCTCGGGAAGCCCGGCGACCCGGGCGATGCCGTCACCGACCTCGAGCACCCGCCCGACGCGCGCCGCATCGAGCGACGGCACGAACGACTCGACGTGCTTTCGGAGCGCCGCCGCAATGTCGTCAGCGCTGATTGTGAGCTCTGCCATCTAGATCAGTTCCTTCAGTTGGTCCAGCCGATGACGGATGGAGCCGTCGATGACGGTGTCGCCGACGCGGGCGACGATCCCGCCGAGGACCGACGGATCGACGACCACCTTCACCTCGACGTTCTTGCCGGTCGCCTTGCCGAGCGCGGCGGCGAGTCGTTCGATCTGGGCGTCCTCGAGCGGCACGGCGCTGCGCACCTCGGCGACCTCGTGCTCCCGTTCGGCCGCGGCGAGCTCGACGAACCGGTTGATGATCTCGATCAGGTCGTGTGCCTGACCCGCGGCGACAAGCATCGAGGCCAGCGCGGTGCTCGTGGCGAGCGCCTTGTTGCCCATCAGCTCATCGACGACCGCGATCCGTCGTTCGATCGGCAGCGCAGGATCGGTGAGTGCCATGCGCAACTCGTCGGACGCCTCATAGGTGCGCGCGAGCCGGAAGAGATCGTCCTCGACCGCGCCGAGGTGACCCTCGGCGCGCGCCACGACAACGAGCGCCTCCGCGTACGCGTCCACCTTTGCTCCTGGCATGTTCAGCCTGCTCCGCGTGTCCCGACCGACGAGATGTAGCTCTCGACGAGGGCGAGTTGGGTGTCGCGGTCGAGGTTGTGCTCGACGATCTTCTCGGCCAGCTCGATCGACAGGTCGGTGACCCGGCCCTGGAGATCGCTCATCGCACGCTCGGCCGCGAGTCGCGCGTCCTCCTGTGCCCGGGTGCGAATCTCCGCGGCGTCGCCCTCGGCTTTGGCGATCAAGTCGCGTCGAACCTGCTCGGCTGCCACTCGCGCTTCCTCGACGATGGTGTTCGCCTGCGCGCGCGCGTCTCCGAGCTGCGCCTCGTAGTTGGCCTTCTCCGCTTCGGCTTCGCGCCGAGCGGTCTCAGCTCCTTCGAGGTCGCCACGGATCTTGTCCTCGCGGGCGGCCAACGACTTCTTGATGCCAGGGAAGGCGAACTTCATCAAGGCGAACGCCACGATCGCGAAGGCGAGGCCGCCCCACAGCAGTTCGGGCGTGGCCGGCGTGATGATGCTCTTCGACTTCTTGCAGACCTCTTCAGCGTTGGCGAAG
>SHVJ01000070.1 GCA_009694295.1 Acidimicrobiia bacterium | reverse complement strand
TCGCCCCCCACTGCGAACCCCCGTGTGCGGCCGAGTCTGCCTTCACGAACGACGCCGCCGCCCCGACCGATCCCCGCTGGGCCGCGCTCTCCGAGCTCGAGCTCTGAGTCGTCCAAATCCAACCGCCCGCCTGCCCACCGCCCCTAGTCGACCCAACTCAAAGCAACGAGGAGCACACCCACGATGGCCGTCCCCAAGCGCAGGACCCCGAGATCACGCACGCACTCGCGGCGGTCCGCCAACCGAAAGCTCGACGCGCCCGCGCGTTCGGTGTGCCCGAACTGCCAGGTCGTCAAGCAGCCTCACATCGTGTGCCCGAACTGCGGTTGGTACAAGGGCCGCCAGGCGCTCGACGTCTCGTGATCAAGGTCGTCGCCAGGCGTTCGAAGTGACCGTGTGCACGGTCGCCGTCGACGCGATGGGCGGCGACCGCGCGCCAGGCGAGATCGTGAACGGCGTCTTGCGGGGTGTCGAGGAACTTGGCATCGAGGTGCTGCTCGTTGGGCGCGAGGAAGAAGTGACGCCGCTGCTCCCGAGCCCGTTGCCGTCGGGCATCTCGGTGCTCGACGCGCGTGATGTGATCGCGATGGACGACGAGCCGGCGAGTGCGGTGCGCAAGAAGAAGGACGCTTCGATCGTGCGCTGCGCGCAAGCGGTGCGCGATGGCCTCGCCGACGCGATGGTGAGTGCTGGCAACACCGGGGCCGCGATGGCGGCGGCGCTCCTCCGCATGGGTCGGATCAAGGGCGTGGCGCGGCCGGCGATCGCCGTCCCGCTGCCCGTTCCCGGCCATGGGTATCAGCTGCTCGTCGACGCCGGCGCCACAACGGATGTGTCACCCGAATGGCTGGTGCAGTTCGCGATCATGGGACGCGAATACGCGCGAGTGCGGCTTGGCGTGGACGAGCCCACGCTCGGTCTGCTGTCGATCGGCGAGGAGCCAGGTAAGGGCGACGAGCTGCGCAAGCTCGCGTACCCCCTGCTCCAGGCCGTCCCCGGGTTCGTGGGCAACGTGGAAGGTCGCGACTTCATGCGCGCGGCGACGGTCGACGTGGTCGTCACCGACGGGTTCACCGGCAACGTCGCGCTCAAGAGCCTCGAAGGTGCGCTGCGCTCACTCGCGAGCCTCGTGTTCAAGGTGTTTGAGTCGTCGCCCGAAGCACGGGCTGCTGGCGATGTGGTGATGCCGATGCTGCTCGACGCGGCCGAGGCGTACGACCCTGAGCTCACCGGTGGGGGCGTGCTGCTGGGTGTGGCTGGTGTGTGTGTGATCTCGCACGGCTCATCGTCGGCGAACGCGATCTTCAAGGCGTTGTCCGTCGCCGCCGACGCCGTCCGAGCCGACGTTCCCGAACGTGTGCGGGAGGCGATCGCGAATGCCCGCTGAGACACACGTGGAGCGCGGCCCACTTGGTCCCGAGGAGGCGTTCGCGCTCGTTCGCGAACGCTTGGCTGAGATCCTCGACATTGACGAGACTCGCATCACGCGCGAGTCGAGGTTCTCCGAAGATCTCGAAGCCGACTCGCTCGCGCTCATCGAGCTGGTCGAAGCGCTCGAGGAAGAGCTCGGCGAGCGCACGGTGGGGTTCAGCGTCGACGACGAAGACCTCGCCGACCTTGTCTCTGTCGGCGATGCCGTGGACTATGTGATGGCCCGACTCCAAGTCGCGAGTGCCGACTCATGAGCCGTGCCGACGAAGTCGTGCGGGTTGCCGCGGAGCTCGGGCACACGTTCGCCGACCTTGCGCAGCTCGAAGCCGCGCTCGTGCATCGTTCCTTCTGCGCAGAGAACCCGGCGGCGAGCTCGAACGAGCGCCTCGAGTTCCTCGGCGACGCCGTGCTCGGCCTCAGCGTCACCGATCACATCTTCGAGGCCTATCCGGAGCTCCCCGAAGGCGAGCTGGCCAAGCTGCGCGCGTCGGTCGTGAACGCCGAAGTGCTCGCGGCGGTCGCCGATGAGCTGGATCTGGGCAGCGCGCTCTTCCTCGGAAAGGGTGAGGACGCGTCGGGTGGACGGGAGAAGCCGTCGATCCTCGCCGACGCAATGGAAGCGGTCATCGCCGCGGTGTACCTCGACGGCGGATGGGCTGCGGCCGACGGCGTCGTGCTGCGCCTGCTCGGTGACCGCATCCGCGAGGGTGAGGACGCACCCGGTGAGGGCGACTACAAGACCCGGCTCCAAGAGCTCGCGGCGCGCTACTTTGACCAGTTGCCGCGCTATCAGCTGCGTGCCGACGGGCCCGATCACTCGAAGCATTTCTACGCAACGGTCACGTTGCGAGGCGAGGCATACGGCCAAGGTGAGGGTCGTTCCAAGAAGCAGGCCGAACAAGCTGCCGCACGCGCCGCGTGGCAACGGCTCCAAGAAGAACATTCCGCGGACACGCCAGAGATGGCCACGAGCTCCGCAGGGGAAGGCAAGGATGCCTGAGCTACCCGAAGTCGAGGTGGTCCGTCGCGATCTGGAACGCGAGCTCATCGGAAAGCGCGTCAAGGGCGTGGAGGTCGACGGCATGCGCACCGTGCGCCGTCACCACAACCGCAAGCAGTTCATCAGTCGACTCGAAGGCAAGAAGTTCATCGGCGTCGAACGGCGCGGCAAGTACATCCTCTGCCGACTCGAGGGCGGCGACGTGCTCGTCATCCATTTGGGGATGTCGGGCCAGCTCTTGCGGGCCAAGACCGCGCGCGACACCAAGCTCAAGCACACCCACGTGATCATCACGTTCACGCAGGGCGGCCAGCTTCGCTTCATCGATCCGCGCACGTTCGGCGAGATGTTCGTGACCGAAGCCGACGAGCTCAACAAGGTGAGCGAGCTCAACCACCTCGGTCTCGACCCGCTCGAGAACGCGATGTCGTGGGAGCATTTCGGGAGCCTGATCACCCAGAAGCACACTAAGCTCAAGCCGCTGCTGATGGACCAGAAGTTCCTGGCCGGCATCGGGAACATCTATAGCGACGAGATCCTCTGGGGCGCCGGGCTGCGCTGGGACCGCATGAGCGACACGCTCTCGGCCCAAGAGGTGCGACGCCTGTACCGCGCGATGGTCGAGATCCTTCAGGACGCCGTGAAGTACCGCGGCTCGTCGCTCGCAGATCAGCAGTACGTGGATCTGCACGGCAAGCCGGGTGAGTACCAGCACCATCACAAGGTGTACGCACACGACGGCGATTCCTGCCGACGATGCCGTCACCCGATCGTGCGCGAGCGCTACGGCGGCCGGTCCACCTACTACTGCGGCGCCTGCCAGGTATAGAGCGGCGAGCGTGCCGAAGGACGGAGGCCGGGTATCCCGACCGCCGAGCGAGTGCGACAAAGAGTCTGGATGAGTGAGCGCGTGCGCAAGCACGTCTGGATTTCGGGCAAGGTGCAGAACGTGTGGTTCCGTGATGCGTGTATGCGCGAGGCGCGGGCGCACGCTGTCGACGGGTGGGTCTCCAACCTGAGCGACAGCCGGGTCGAGGCGGTGTTCGAGGGGTCGCCCGATGCGGTCGCCGCCCTCGTCGCCTGGTGCCACGAGGGGCCGCCCCGAGCACGGGTCACCCAGGTCGACACCCAGGAGGAGCTCGTCGCCGGGGAGCAGGGCTTCGCAGTGCGCTGAGCAGGAGGAACGCGGCAGCGAAGCTCCCTCCGCGGCCCTGCCCACCCTCGTGGATACGATCCCGCGAGGATGTTCCTCAAGTCGCTCACCCTCAAAGGCTTCAAGTCGTTCGCGGAGAAGACGACGCTCGACTTCGAGCCGGGTGTGACCGTGGTCGTTGGACCGAACGGATCAGGGAAGTCGAACCTCGTCGACGCGGTCGCGTGGGTGCTGGGCGCGCAAGGTCCGCGCTCGCTGCGCAGCGGGAAGATGGACGACGTCATCTTCGCGGGCACGCCGCAGCGTCAAGCGCTTGGGCGGTGCGAGGTCACGCTCACGATCGACAACACGACCGGCCTCCTCCCGATCGACTTCTCCGAAGTGTCGATCACTCGCATGCTGTTCCGCACGGGTGAGTCGGAGTACTTGCTCAACGATGTGCCGTGTCGGCTGCTCGATCTGCAAGAGCTGCTCTCCGACACCGGCATCGGACGCCAGCAGCACGTGATCGTGGGCCAGGGTCAGCTCGACACTGTCCTCAACGCGACACCAGCCGAGCGGCGCGGGATCGTCGAAGAGGCGGCGGGGATCCTCAAGTACCGCAAGCGCAAGGAGCGGGCCGAGCGTCGGCTCGTCTCCACCGAAGGCAACCTGCTGCGCCTGAACGACACGCTGCGGGAAGTACGCCGCCAGCTCTCACCGCTCCAGCGCCAAGCGGAAGCCGCGCAGAAGCACGGCGGTGTGGTGTCGGAGCTACGTGCGATCAAGCTTCACCTCGCCGGACACCAGATCGCCGGCTACCAGACGCGTCTCGAACGGCTGCGCGACGAGCGCACCGACCTCGATACCCGCGATGTAGATCTGCGCACGCGTCTGCGCTCGCTCGACGACGCGGTGATCGACGCAGAGCACTCACTTACCGCGCTGGGCGGCGAGGGCGTGTCGGACTGGTTCACGAGGGTTGAGTCGTTGCGTGAGCGCGCTCGCGGTCTTGCTGCCCTCGTGGGTGAAAAGCGTCGCGGTTTGGAGCGCGAACTCGCTGCGGCCGCCGATGAAGGAGTTGTCGAGACGCTCGTCGCCGACCAAGTCGGATTGCGTCACGACATCAACGCGCTCGACACCGAGGTCGACGCGCTCATGCTGCCGGGCACCGACGCCCAGATCGCGGCCGACACTGCCGAGTCAACGCTCGGCGCCGCCGAAGAGCGCTGGCGAGTTGCAGAGGGCGACGCGGCGCGCGCTCGGGCGCGTGCCGACGCGATGCAGCAGCAGTTCAGTGCGGCCCGTGCCGACTCGGCGACGGCCGAGTTGGATGCAGTCGACGGCGTGGTCGGTCCGGTCATCGACCACCTCGAGATCGAAGCTGGCGCCGAAGCGGCTGTCGCGGCGGCACTTGGCGAAGCGATGCGCGCGGTGGTCGTGCGCGCGGGCGACGCGGCGCGAGTTGCCGTTGAGCGGTTGCACGCCGGCGACGCGCGTGCGCTCGTGCTCGTGGTGCATCCCGATCGCACGCCTTCGATGTTGGGTGTCGACGTGCCCGCGGGTGCACGCGCCGTCGTCGACCTCGTGTCCACGCGCGTCCCTGGGCTCGGCGACGCGCTGGCTCGACTCTTGGCCCGGGCCGTGCTGGTTGCCGACTGGCGGACCGCACTCGACCTCGTGCTCGACCATCCCGACCTCGTTGCGGTCACTCCCGACGGCGATCGCTTGGGTGGCGATGGTGTCTGGAACGTCGGCGGCGCCTCGGCGCCGGTGATCACCCAAGCTGCGGTCGACGAAGCGCTCGAACGAGCGTCGGCCGCCGACGTGGCGCGCGCCGAGGCCCAGCGCACAGTGGAGTCGGCCCGAGCAGCGCTTGGCGCGGCGCGCGCGTCCGAGCTGCGTCGGGCTGCAGTGGAAGAGCGTCGCGCGGTGCTCGCGGCGCGCTTGGGTGAGGTGGAGGCTCGACTCGCGGCACGCGACCCGGCGGCGAATGCCGAAGCCGAACGCCAACGCTTGGGATTGCTAGATCGCGACTCCGCGTTCGCCACGTTGGCGCGTCGACTGGCCGACCACCGGTCTGCGGTCGACGCGCTCCACGACCGTCTGCGGGAGCGCCGTCGTCGTCAGGCCGACGCGGCGCGTTCATCGGGCGAGCAGCTCGAGACGTTGCGCACCGAACGAGCCGAGCTCGAGCGTGGCCTGGGCGAGGTTCGCGAGCGGCAGTCGCGCATGGAGATCGACGATGCCGAGACCCGCATCAAGTTGGAGGGCTCGGTCGACGCGCTCCGCGCCGAGTTCGACGTCGAGCCCGCGGTCGCGCTCGATGCACCGGCACCCAACCCGCCCGAGGGCACGACGCTCGCCGGGCGCGCTCGCGAGCTCGAGCGAGAGCTGCGGCTCATGGGTCCGATCAACCCGCTCGCGCTCGAGGAGCACCGTTCGCTCGAAGAGCGCCACGAGTTCCTGTCGGGCCAGCTCGAGGACGTGCGCAACAGCCGCAAAGAGCTCACGCGGGTGGTGCGCGCCGTCGACACCGAGATCGTGCACGTGTTCGAGCAGGCCTTCGCCGACGTGGCCGAGCACTACATGCAGCTTTTTGCCACCCTGTTCCCAGGTGGTCATGGTCGTCTGTTCCTCACCGAGCCGGAGAATCTCCTCGAGACCGGCATCGACATGGAGGCGCGTCCGTCGGGCAAGAACGTGCGGCGCCTTTCGCTGTTGTCGGGTGGTGAGCGTTCACTCGCGGCGCTCGCGTTTCTCTTCGCGGTGTTCCGTGCGCGCCCGTCGCCCTTCTATCTGCTCGACGAGGTGGAGGCCGCGCTCGACGACGTGAACCTGCACCGGTTCCTCGATCTCGTGCATGAGTTCCGCAACGAGGCGCAGCTCGTGATCGTGACGCACCAGAAGCGCACGATGGAAGCGGGCGACGTGCTCTATGGAGTGTCGATGCGGCCGGGTGGTTCCACCCGGGTCGTCTCGCAGCGCGTCAGCGACGTCGTCGGCACCTGAGCATGCCGCTGGCGCTCGTCGCCTCCGCACCGAGCGTGCTGCTGGCCCAACAGGCCGGGGGCAAGGTTGCCGCGTGCGGTCCGACGGCCGACCAGTCGTGGCTCTGCTCGACGGTCTACGAGATCACCGGCAACCGCGACGCGGCCGAGTTTGCCGACACACTGTCGAGTCCCATCCGCATCGCATTCATCGTGGTGTTCGCGGTCGTGGCGACCTGGCTCGTGCGTCGCATCATCCGGCGTGTCGGTCGCCGTGTGGGCCTCGGCCCGCAGATCGGGCCGTTAGGTGGTGCCCGCCGGATGCAACGCATCGACACCATCACCCATGTCCTGTGCAGCGTCACCACCGTCGTGATCTTCGTGATCGCGCTGTTTGTGGTGCTGGGCGAGTTGGGCGTCGATGTTGCCCCATTCCTCGCTGGTGCCGGCATCGTCGGTGTGGCTCTCGGCTTCGGAGCGCAGAGCATCGTGCGCGACTTCCTCGCCGGGCTGTTCATGGTGAGCGAGGACCAGTTCGGGGTGGGCGACGTGATCGACGTGGGCGGTGTCGTGGGAACCGTCGAGGGGTTCACGTTGCGGGTGACCCGGCTGCGTGACGTCGAAGGTGCGGTGTGGCATGTGCCGAACGGCGAGATCAAGCGCGTCGGGAACCAATCACAACAGTGGTCGCGGGCCGTGCTCGACATCGCGGTTGGGTACGACACCGATCTGCCGCGGGCGACCGAACTCATCAAGGAAGTTGCCGACACGATGTGGCACGACGCGGAGTGGGCGCCCGTGATGCTGGAGGAACCCGAGGTGTGGGGGGTAGAGGCGTTCGTGCCCGAGGGTCCAGTGATCCGAACCGTCGCCAAGACGAAGCCCCACGAGCAGTGGAACGTGGCGCGTGAGCTACGCGCCCGGATCAAGCAGACCTTTGACGACAGTGGGATTGAGATCCGCCGGTAACGTGCGTTCAATGCCGCGCTCCTCAGACCGAAGTGAACGACCGCGGTTGCGCGACCGGATGTCGAAGCCGCGCGGTGGGTTCGCGGGGTTCAGGGGCCGGTTGCGTTCCCGCGGGAAGCTCGACGACGAGACATGGGACGAGCTCGAGGAGACGTTGCTCCTCGCCGATGTGGGTGCGTCGACAACCGCGGTGCTGCTCGATCAGGTCAAGGCGCGCGCGGTGTCGGAGAAGGTTCGCGACGCCGACGCGCTCCCGGGGCTGCTCGAGGCGGAGATTGCCGCGGCGTTGCATGCCGGTGCCGATCGGAGTTTGCAGCGTGCATCGTCGGGTCCGAGTGCTTGGGTGCTTGTGGGCGTCAACGGCGTTGGCAAGACCACGACGATCGCAAAGCTCGCGGCACGCGAGGTCGAGGACGGCCATCGGGTGTTGCTTGCCGCCGCCGACACGTTCCGCGCTGCGGCCGCCGACCAGCTCGTGCACTGGGCGGAACGACTCGGTGTCGAGATCGTCCGGGCCCAAGAGGGCGCCGATCCCGGTTCGGTCGCATTCGATGCGCTCGAAGCTTCGGTGTCGCGGGGCGTCGATGTGGTGCTGGTGGACACCGCGGGTCGACTTCACACGAAGACCAACCTCATGGAGGAGCTCAAGAAGGTGCTGCGGATCGTCGAGCGCACGCCGGGTGCACTCCAAGAAGTGTTGCTGGTGCTCGACGCAACGACCGGCCAGAACGGTCTTACGCAAGCGCGCCAGTTCACCGAAGCTGTGGGCGTGACCGGTGTGGTGCTCACGAAGCTGGACGGCACCGCAAAAGGCGGGATCGTGTTGGCCATCGAGGCCGAGCTCGGGGTGCCCGTGAAGCTCGTTGGTCTGGGGGAGTCGGCCGAAGACCTGGTGGACTTTGATCCGGCCGAGTTCGCGGCCGCGCTGGTCGGCGCGAACGAGGAAGACGAGTAGGTCATGTTCGACACGCTCTCCGATCGCTTCGACGGGATTTTCAAGAAGCTGCGCGGCAAGGGCAAGTTGTCCGACGCGGACGTCGACGCGGTGGCGCGCGAGATCCGACTCGCGTTGCTCGAAGCCGACGTGCACGTCGGGGTTGTCAAGCGCTTTGTGAACGAGATCAAGGAGCGCGCCGTTGGTGAAGAGGTGACGAAGAGCCTTTCGCCTGGCCAGCAAGTCATCAAGATCGTGCACGACGAGTTGGTCTCGATCCTCGGCGGCGCGACCGGCAAGTTGAAGGGCGGCTCGGCCACGCCAACCGTCGTGATGCTCGCCGGCCTCCAAGGTTCGGGAAAGACCACCGTCGCCGCGAAGCTTGCGCGTCATCTCGAGAAGGAAGGCAAGCGGGTGCTCCTCGTCGCGGCCGACTTGCAGCGCCCCGCGGCTGTGGAGCAACTGCGCGTGCTCGGTGAGCGAGCGGGTGTGCCGGTGTTCTCGGAGGCAACCGACCCGGTGGCTGTGGCGAGCGCTGGCGTGGAAGAGGCTCGACGTCTCGGTCGCAACGTTGTCGTGCTCGACACCGCCGGGCGCATCCAGATCGACGCCGACCTCATGGACGAGCTGGCCCGCATGCGTGACGCGGTGAAGCCCGACGACGCGCTGCTGGTTCTCGACGCGATGACCGGTCAGGAAGCCGTGAACGTGGCCGAGACGTTTGCTGCCACGTTGCCACTCACCGGTGTGGTGCTCACCAAGCTCGACGGTGATGCGCGCGGCGGCGCCGCGCTGTCGTTGAAAGAGGTGACTGGCCTCCCGATCGTGTTCGCGGGCACCGGCGAGAAGCTCGACGCGTTCGAGGCGTTTCATCCCGACCGGATGGCGAGTCGCATCCTCGGGATGGGCGACATGCTCACGCTGATCGAGAAGGCGGAGGAGTCGTTCGACGCCGATCAGGCCGCGATCACTGAGGCAAAGATCCGCAAGGGTGAGTTCACGCTCGAGGACTTCCTCGAGCAGATGCAGCAGATGAAGAAGATGGGTCCGATCCAGAACATCATCGAGATGCTCCCCGGTATGCCCAAGGAGCTGCGTGACGCTGACATCGACGAGGGCGAGCTCGGCCGGGTCGAGGCGATCATTCGCTCGATGACTCCGGCCGAGCGACGCGACACCCACCTCATCAACGGCTCGCGCCGAGCACGCATCGCCGCCGGCAGCGGCACCACCACCACGCAAGTGAACGCGGTGCTGAAGCAGTTCGCCGGCGTGCAGAAGATGATGAAGCAGCTCACCAAGGGCGGCAAGAAAGGCCGACGCGGCATGCAGATGCCCGGCATGCCCGGCTTTTCATAGATGGCACTCGCGTAGATGGCGGTCACGATCTACGGCGTCTGCGCCGTGACGTTCATGATGGTGATGTACGCGCTCGAGCATCGGGCGCCGCGGTTCGTGCTCGGGTTCGGCCTGGGGTGCGTGCTGTCGAGCGCGTACGGCTTCTGGTCGGGGGCATGGCCATTCGGTGTTGTCGAGCTCATCTGGTCCGGCATCGCGATTTGTCGGTATCGATCGGTGCGCTCGGTTCACTGAGTACACGCGGGACTGGTGCTGTGCAGGCGCGCCATAACGTCTCGTTCGGACAGCGTTTTGGCGCCGCTGCGGAAGCGGCCGTCGGTCGCGTACCGTTGGGCTGTCGGGGCCTAGGGGAGCAACGAGCTGATGCGTCGAGTCCGGGTGGTCTGGGGTCTGGTAGCGACGATGGTGCTTGTTCTTGGAACAGGGTCCACCGTTGCGGGAGCGCGCACACTTGGTGGTGCGACCGGATCCGGTGAGTACACGCCGGTGTCCGACGTGGTCCAGGAAGCCCACATCGGTCTGGACATCAAGGCCATCGGCGTTGAGCTGGACAAGGCGGCGGACGGTGGTTCGATCGACTGGGCAGTCGTCGCGCGGTACTTCGATGACGGTGGCAACTCGAGGAGGGGCGACGGCTCATTTCGGACGCTCCAGTCGCGCGCCGACGCCGCGGACGATGTGGCGTTCGTGCAGTCCGCGATCGACGGCACCGGCGCGAACGCATCGGCGTCCGATGCCCTGCGCGCTGAGGCAGTCGACGCGGGGATTTCAGTGCTGCTCGCAAGCATGATGATCAACGAGCTTCAGGAAGGCCGCGACAAGCTCAGCTCGGGCGAGACGGAACCGGCAGAGGGCGCGCCGCACCAGGTTGATGAAGTGTGGGCCTGGTTCACGGCGGACGGTTTCGGGCTTACCGCGACTGGGGATGAGCTCGCGGCAGATTTCGACCGAGAGGGAGACGTCACCGAGCCGATCCTCGAAGCACTCACCGCCGCACAAACTGCCGGGGCGGCGGGCGATCTCGAGGGATACGACCGAGCTGTCGACGATGCGCTGGCCGGCATCAACCTGACCTTCTACCTCGCGACCTACAAGTACCTCGACTACGACGGCGATCCCGAGGTGCGGGCCAGAGGCGTCACCCTCTATCGGGGGATCGAGGCCGCGATCGCAGCGGTGTCGCCGAGCCGGGCAACGAAGATCGCTGATGCCTTCGAGAGCGGGAAGAAAAAGGCTGGTCGCGCCGCGCTCAACAAGCGACCCGTGCTCGCAGCCCTCGGACTCACGAAAGCCGACGCTGAGAAGTAACAAGTCCCTACGCTGTCGAGCATGAACGACAATTTGAAGCTCCGGCTCCAGACCACCGCCCAAGCGGGCTTGATGGGGTTGGTGATCGTCGGCGGCATTGGTCTTGCCATCGACAAGCTCTGGATTGCGATCCCGGGCACGCTGCTCGGCGCGTACGTCGGCTGGTGTGTCGTGCCCTCCTCCTGAGGCCGACCTACCGACCGGTTGCCCACCGACCGGTTGCCCACCGACCGGTTGCCCACCGACCGGTTGCCCACCGACCGGTTGCCCACCGACCGGTTGCCCACCGACC
>SHVJ01000069.1 GCA_009694295.1 Acidimicrobiia bacterium | reverse complement strand
GATGATCCAACGCAAGGTGCTGCCGCTCCAGGGTGGCTACGCAACGTCGAAGGGCGCGCTGCTCGCCGCGGCGCAGGTGCTGGCCAAGGAGCTGGGTCCGCATGGGATCCGCGTGAACTCGATCGTGCCCGGTTGGATGTGGGGACCGAACGTCGAGATGTACTTCTCGATGATGGAGAAGCAGACCGGGAAGTCCACCCAGGACAGCTACGACGAGATCGCGTCGCAGATCCCGTTGGGCGAGATCCCGCCCGACGAGGATTGTGCCAACGCCGCGGTGTTCTTCGCCTCCGACATGTCGTCGGTGATCACTGGTCAAGCACTCGATGTGAACGGCGGCGAGGTCTTCCATTGAGCATCCAGGACGCAGAGTCTGCGCTCGACGACGCGGCGCGCCTGCTCGGCGACGCGCTGGGGGTTGACGGCCCGGGGTTCTTGCGGGAGCGAAGCGAGATCCTCGGGATCGCCCCGGCAGCGCAGATCTCGGCTGGAGGGACGTGTCGCTTGTTGTGCGCCGGCGACGGGCGATGGATCGCGATCAACCTCGCTCGCCGCAGCGACGCCGAGTTGCTCGCCGCGTGGATGGGTCACGAGTGGGACGGCGCGCCCTGGGACGCCGTGGTCCACCACCTCGAGACCGTCGACGCGCGTGACGCCGTCGAGCGAGCCCAGATGTTGGGTATCCCGGCCGCCGTCGCCGTGGAGGCCGCTCCGGGTCTGCCGGTGCGGACCACGCCGGGTGCACCGCGACGAGCCAAGGACTCGCCGCTGGTCGTGGACCTCTCGGCCCTCTGGGCGGGCCCGCTGTGTGCACGGTTGCTGGGTGAACATGGAGCGCGGGTCATCAAGGTCGAACTGCCCGGTCGTCCCGACGGTGCTCGCGGGGGCCATCCCGAGTTCTGGGACCGGATGAACGCCAACAAGGAGCAACGCACCCTCGACCTGTCCGCGCTGGCACAGTTGCTCGATGATGCCGACGTGGTGATCACCTCGGCGCGCCCGAGAGCCATCGAGCAGCTCGGTCTCGACCTCGAACGACGCGTCATGGAACGGGGACTCATTTGGGTGGCGATCACCGGATACGGCATGGCCGACGAGTGGCGCGACCGCGTTGCGTTCGGCGATGACGCGGCGGTTGCCGGTGGTCTCGCGGTCGCCGGCGGTGGAGTGGACGCACCGTGCTTCGTCGGTGACGCGCCCGCGGATCCGTTGGCCGGTCTGCACGCCGCAAGCGCAGCAGCGAACGCGCTCGACAACGGTTGCGGTGCGGTGCTGGACGTGAGCATGCGCAACGCCGTCGCGGCCGCATTGATCGACTCGCAGTACGCTCGGCACACGGATCAGGAGGTGGCGTGATGGCTCGTATCGATATCCCCGAGGGAGATCAGCCTGAGATCGTGCGGGTGTGGAGTCTGCGGCCCGAGATGGGGAAGGCCGTCGCCGACCTCTCATATGCCGTGTACTCGCAGAGCGCGCTTCCGGCTCGGGTCCGCGAAGCCGCCCGCATGCGAATCGCGCAGATCAACGGGTGCGTCGTGTGCATGGGCTGGCGCATCCCCGAGCTCGCCGAGCAGGGCGTCGACGAGAAGTTGTACGCGCACGTGGAAGAGGCGCACTCTCATCCGCAGTACTCGGAGCAGGAACGTCTGGCTGTTGAGTACGCCGAGCGATTCGCGCTGAACCACCGCTCGATCGACGACGCGTTCTTCGAACGCCTGCGAGCGGTCTTCACCGATCCGGAGATCCTCGACCTCACGATCTGCATCGGCAACTGGGTCGCGTTCGGTCGCCTCACGATGATCCTCGACCTCGACGAGGCCTGCGAAGTTCGCCCTCGCGTCACTGCGTGACCGAGCAGTCGTGAAGACCGCGGAGATCGATCTCTTCGATCTGGAGCTGTTCGCGGACGGGCCGCCGCACGACGTCTTCCGTCGGCTGCGAGAGGAAGCGCCGGTGTGCTTCCTTCCCGAGCCCAACGGCCCCGGCTACTGGGCAGTGACCGGTTACGACCTCGTGTTCGAGGTGTCGCGGCACCCGCAGCTGTTCGGCTCGAACCCCAACACGATGATCAAGGACGTCGACGGTGACGGTGGTGGCGCGGGCGAGATCATGCTCAACCAGGACGCGCCGCGACACACGCAGCTGCGCAAGCTGGTGAACCGAGGTTTCACGCCCCGTCAGATCACGATCCTCGAACCGCGCATCCGCGAGATCGTCGGCCGTCTGCTCGACGCGGCCGCGGCCAAGGGCACGTTCGACCTCGTGGCCGACGTCTCGGTGGAGCTGCCGCTCCAGGTGATCGCCGAGCTGGTCGGCGTGCCCGAGGCGGAGCGCCACACGGTGTTCGCGTGGACCGAGAAGATGATGAGCCTTGACGACCCCGACCTCGGAGGCACCGTCGACGACGCACGTGCCGCGATGGCCGAGATGTTCGCCTACGCCGACGGCCTCTGCGGCCAACGCGCCGGCGGCGACGGCACCGATCTCCTGAGCGTGTTGCTCGCGGCCGAGGTCGACGGCGACCGCCTGAGCCAGATGGATGTCGACCTCTTCTTCATGTTGCTCATGAATGCCGGGAGCGAGACCACCCGCAACCTCATCACCGGAGGCGTGAACACGTTGTTCCAGCATCTCGACGAGCGCGCCCGACTCGCCGCTGATCCTGGGCTGCTGCCGTCGGCCATCGAGGAGATGCTGCGCTGGGTCACGCCGGTGATGCACTTTCGGCGCACGGCGCGTGCCGACACCGAGCTCGGCGGGCAGGCGATCGCCGAGGGCGACAAGGTTGCGATGTGGTACGTGTCGGCGAACCGCGACGAGACCGCGTTTCCCGACGCCGATCGCTTCGACGTCGGGCGTACACCCAATGAGCACGTGGCGTTCGGGGCCGGCGGTCCACACTTCTGTCTCGGCGCGAGCCTGGCCCGCCTCGAAGCACGCGTGATGTTCGAAGAGCTCGTGACCCGCTTCCCGGATCTCGAACCGGCCGGACCACCGCGGCGGCTGCGCTCGAACTTCATCCACGGCATCAAGGAGCTCCCCGTACGCATCCCGTCGCAATGAGCTCACCCACCGATGAGTGACGTACTCAACGGTCGGATCGCCGTCGTCACCGGCGCCAACCAGCCACTCGGTCGAGGTCTCACGTTGGCGCTCGGCCGCGCGGGTGCCCGGGTCGGCTTGCTCGGTGAAGCCGTGGGGTTGGAATCGACGGTGGCCGAGATGGAAAGCGCGCTCGTGCGCACAGTTGGCATCGAAGTCGACTGGTCGTCGCAAGAGACGGTCGAGGATGCGTTCGAGACAGTCGCCGATGCGTTGGGTCCAGTCGACATCGTGCTGCACGCCGCAGTGCCGGAGATCGCGCTCGAACCGATGGATCTCGTCGATGTCGACGACGCGCGCTTCGAGGCGATCTGGGAGCGCATGTTGCGAACGACGATCTTCTTGCTCCAGGCCGCGTTCCCGCAGATGCAGGGGCGGGGTGGGCGAGTCCTGTTCGTGACGCCCACGGTGTCGATGTCGGGTGCGGCACGGCTCACGCCGTACACGGCTGCCGTCGAGGCGCAGCGCGTCCTGCTCAAGGCGACCGCGCGGCAGTGGGGACCGGAGGGCATCACGCTGAACTCGATCGCGCCCGCGCCCGAGCATCTGTCGATCGGCATGTCGTCCACCGAGGTGTCGCTCGCACCGCCGGCGTTGGGCGACGCCGGTGATCCCGAGGTTGACCTCGGGCCGATCGCCGTGTTCCTTGCCAGCGACGCCGGCCACTTCGTGACCGGCGCAACCATCGGTGCCGATGGTGGCATCTGGATGGCGCCGTGAGCGGACGACTCGCAGGGCGCACTGCGATCGTGACCGGCGCGGGACAAGGCGTCGGTCTCGGCATCGCGCACGCCTTCGCCAAGGAAGGCGCCAACGTCGTGGTCGCGGCCCGGCGCGCCGAGACTGGTGAGCCCGCGGCGCAGGAGATCCGCGAGCGCGGTGGCGAGGCCACCTGCATCGTCACGGATGTGACGAGTCGTACGAGCATGAAGGCATGCGTCGCCGCGGCGGTCAAGCGCTACGGCGCGCTCGAGATCATGGTGCACAACGCGTTCCGCGGCGGCACGCCACACCGCATCGAAGATGTCGGGCTCGACGTGTGGGAAGAGAACTCCGGCACCGCCGTCTGGGGAACGTTCTACAGCGCCCAGCTCGCGTTCCCGCACCTTCGTGACGCGGGTGCAAACGGGCGACTCATCCTGCTCACGTCTCCCGCGGGCATCGAGGGCAGTGTGAACATCCCGCTCTATTCTGCAGTGAAGGCCGCGCAGCGAGCGATGACCAAGAGCCTGTCCAAAGAGTGGGGACCGCACGGCATCACGGTGAACGCGATCGCTCCGGTCGCCGAGACGCCCGCGCTCGCTGGCGCGTTCGCGCAGAACCCAGTGCTCAAGGAACGGGTGGAGGCGCGGGCGTCGCTGCGACGTATCGGCGATCCCGAACGCGACATCGGCGGCGTCGCTGTGTTCCTTGCGAGCGACGACGGCGGTTACGTCACCGGCCAGACCATCGTCTGCGACGGCGGCAGCTTCATGGGGCTCTGACTCCTTGCGCTACCCGTAGATCGTGCGGAGCACGCCCATCGCGTCGGCCACCACCTTGGCGTCGGACCGGCGCTCCAGCTCGCGTGCGTAGGTGGCGGCATTGAATCCGAGCAGCACCGGCTCGCCGGTGTGCCGTGAGAGGTCGTACCACTCACACCACTGGCCCTTGGTTGGTGAGACGTAGCCGATCACGTCGACGTCGGCGTCCCAGAACACCCGGGGAAAGCGGAGCCACAGCTTGTCGAGCACGCCGGAACCGAGACGGGCGATCGCCCGCTGCTTCGCGCGTGGGAGCGCCGGTGCGAACGAGACCGCGCCGGACTTGAGCACGCCGAGCGGGAGGGTCACGATCGCGTGGGCAGCAGGGAACATGCCCTGATCAGTCAGCACGCGCACACCTTCGGTACCCCACTCGATCGTCCGGGCAACATGCCCGAGACGGATGTCGAGCCCATCGCCGAGCAGGTGTGGGAGCCAGGCGTAGCCGGTATCGGGGAAGAGGACATCGGGGCCGGCGAACTCGTTGCCGGCGTCCTACCAGAAGAGGGAGAGTTCGTCCACGTCACCGGCATACTCGTGCTCGAGGGTGACGTTCACCGCATACTCGAGCTCTCGCAGCTCGTCGGGCTCCCAGTCGCCATCGCGACGAACTACATCAGCGATCGCGGTCCCGAGTGCGATGTCGTTGTCGAGCGACTCCCGCGGCCCCTCGATCTCGCGTAGGAAGTAGTGGTAGTTCTTCTCAACCTGGCGCTCGCGCTTGGTCGACACCCTCCGACCGTCCGGGCCGTACAGCACACTGTTCTCGTACTCGGTCTTCACGGTGCGAATACCTCGATCTCGCGCGAGGTCAGCAATCGGATTGCCATCGGTCCCGTGAATCCAGCTCGCGCCGAGATCCAGTGGCTGGCCGAGGGAGTGATCGGTCCGGATTCTGCCCCCGGTGCGGTCTCGGGCCTCCAGCACGGTGACCGCGAATCCATGATCGTGGAGCATGCGGGCCGCCGCGAGCCCCGCGACACCCGCGCCCACGACGACGACGGTGGCACCTCGGTCGGCCGAATCGCGCACCTCTTGGGCCGCTCGCTGGCCAGACAGATATGCGCCGTGCACGGTGACGGCATACTTCGCGGACGTGGCTTCGCCAGCGAACAAGAGCGGGTGTGGTGCGCCGTCACCGAGTGGCTCGGCAAGGGACTCACGGTCTGCGTTCGAGGCACCGACACCGATGAACGAATACGACCCCAGCGAGAACGGGTCCGTGGCCCACCGAGTGAACACGAAACCAACCGGGTCGGGCACTCCCGCACGACCACGCGCAGAGCTCGGCGTGAACCGAGGGGACAGCACGGTGGGCCACGCCGCAGCGGCACCAGCACCCAACGCTCCGTGCAGGAAGTGTCGGCGACTGATGCCGTCGCGGCCGCTCACTGCCGGTCTACGAGTTCAGACTTGACCTGCCGGCGCAAGATCTTGCCGGTTGCTGTGTGGGGGAGCTCGTCGCGGATTTCGAGGGTCTCGGGGGTCTTGAGCGAGCCGATCATGTCGTGCACGAATGTGCGCAGCTCGTCGGAGGTGGCCGAAGCATTCGCTCGAAGCGAGACCATCGCCGCGACCCGTTCGCCCCACTCTTCGTCGGGGAGACCCACGACGGCGGCTGACGCGACCGCCGGGTGATGGAGGAGCGCGTCCTCGACTTCGGCGGGTGAGATGTTCTCTCCGCCACGGATGATGGTGTCGTCGCCGCGACCCTCGATGTAGAGGTAGCCATCGGCGTCGATGCGACCGCGGTCGCCGGTGTGCAGCCACCCGTCGCCGTCGCGTTGCGAGCCTTCGCCCACGTAGTCGCCGGACACCTGCGCGCCGCGTACGAGCACCTCGCCGGAGGTGTCGACGGGCACTGCCGCGCCCTGGTCGTCGACAACGAGCACCTCGATGCCCGGTACCGGTTGCCCGACCGACGAAAGCCTGCGCTGCGTCGCCGGATCACCATCGAGCGCGGCGCGGTGGTCGTCGGGTCCGAGCACGCTCACCGTGCTGCTCGTCTCGGTGAGGCCATACGCGTTCACAAAGCCAGCATTGGGGAACAAGCGCAACGCGCGAGCGAGGATGGGCGCAGGCATGCGGGCTCCGCCGTAGGCGAGGTGGCGCAGCGTGGGCACTCGAAGGTCGGGGTCGTCCTCCATCGCGGCGACGATCCGAGCGAGCATCGTGGGTACCACGAACGCGTGCGTCACGGCTTCCGCCCGCGCGGTCGTGAGCCAGTCCTCCGCGGTGAAGCGGGGGAGCGGCACGATTCGGCGGCCTGCATATGTGGAGCTCAGGATCGCGGTCACGCCCGCGATGTGGAACGGCGGCACGGCGACGAGCGCGGCCTCGTCGTCGTCGGCCGACGCGAACTCCACTGTGTTCAGTTGGTACGCGAGGAGCTGGTCGTGGTGCAGTACCGCAGCTTTGGGCTCGGCGGTCGATCCGCTCGTGAACAGCAGCACCGCGGGATGGTCGGGCTCATCGGGGAACGCATGGCCGGCATCGGGCGCGATCTCCAGCCACGCGTCATCGGCCACCTCGGCCGGGCGTAGCCGATGCAAGAGCTCGAGTCGTGCTGCTTCCGGCAGCCGATAGTTGAGGGGTGCGTATGCCGCGCCACCCCATGCGGCGCCGAAGAGCGCAACTGGTGTGAGCCGGGTCGTCTCGTGGACGAGCGCAACCGTGTGTGCACCGGAGCGCGCAACGTGTGCACCAACCCCGGTGGCCAGGTCGCGAACACGCGCGTACGTGAGCCCGTCGTCGCGGGATCCGAAGGCCACCCGGTCGCCGAGCCCGTCGGCGGCCATCTCCAGCAGCATCGCGATGTTCATGCCGGTGATGCCCCGGTGGGATTCACTTGGGTCCGAAGCGGAGAGGTATCAGTCGGACGACGGCAGCGGCTTGGCTTGGGCGATCTCCATCGGTTGCCCGTGGCACGCGAGCTCGCCGTCGCCAGCCTTCGTGATCAGCACCGTGGCCTCGCACGTCGAGCACTGGTATCGCTTCCCGAGCTGGTTCGCCACTGCAGATGCCTCTCAGCCCTCGCGCGCCGTCATCGGCGCGCCGCAGCACGACACTTCGGAGTCGGTGGCTTTCACCACAATGATCTCGGTGTTGCACGTCTCACAACGGAGGCGGGCACCTACGGCTGGTCCAGTCATGCGGGCGACAGCGTACCGGCGCTGGCAGGTCTCAGCGCTACTCGAAGCCGGGGTAGTTGCTCATGCCCGGGCCTGGCTGCGGAAGTCCCAGCATGTCGGCGAGGACCCGGGTGACGGCGTTGTTCACCGCGACGTCGTTGTCTATCGGGAGGATCTCGAACTCTACGAGGAGGTCGGCGAGGCGCATCATCACGACCGCGAACCGCAAGCCGGCGAACACCTCGTAGAACTCGAGGTCGCGAGCGGTTCGCCCACTGGCCTGCTCGTAGTGGGCCGTCATCTCGTCGCGGGTCGGGAAGCCCTCCATGCGGGGCGCGGGCATCCCCTCGTGGAAGTGGCGGTCGACGAAGAGCCACCACCCGAGGTCCATCATCGGATCCGCGATGGTCACCATCTCCCAATCGACCACCGCGAGCACCTTGTGATCAGCGCCGAAGAGCTGGTTGTTGATGCGCGCGTCGCCCCAGCACAACGTGAGCTCGGGATCCGAGCTCGGTGCGTGGGCCTGCACCCATTCCAAGGTGGCCTTGGCAACGGGTGGCACCGGAGCATCGCCAGCCGCCCATGAGTACGACGCCTCGTAATACCGAAGCTGTTGCTCGAATCCGAGCGCGCCGTATTGCGGCTTGTCGAGGAAGTCGAGGCCGAGACCCTTCCAATCGACGGCATGGATCTTGGCCATCGCGTCGATCCCGCTCTCGACGAGGGTGCGGCGATCGGCCGGCTTCGACTCCTCGAGCAGCCAACCGGCGATCGTGTACGGCGGCGCGTCCTCGGGCACGCGCCCGTCGATCTTGCCCATCACGAAGAAGGGTGATCCAAGGATGCTGGGGTCGGTTTCAATCCACTTGATCGGCGGTACCGGCACGTCGGTGTGCTCGGCCAGCGTTGTCAGCACCCGATACTGCGACTCGAAGTCCTGCTCGAGGAACACCGTGTGCTGAGTGGGTCGGGGCCGCACGACAAGAGCTTGTGTGTGCGCGGTGCCGTCCGCGTTCCACGACGCGTCGAAGATCAAGGTCTCGTTCGAGAAGCCTGTTGATCCGGGTCCACCGATTGGACCGACCTCCACGTCTGACGCGCCGGGGATCTTGGTGGCGAGCCACGCGGCGAGGACGCCACGGGCCGCTTCGAGGTCGCGCTGTTCGGGTACGGGCATGTCAGACCAAGACTCCCAGATCGATGAGCTTCGCCACTTCGTCGGGACCGAAGCCCCAGCCGGACAGTATGTCCAGGGTCGCCGAACCCGGATGCTCGGGTGCGACCGGGGCTGGCGCGGCCGAACGCGAGAAGCGCGGCGCCGGCGCGGGTTGCGGTACGCCGGCGAGCTCCAAGAACGAGTGACGGGCCACGTTGTGTGTGTGCGCGGGGGCCTCCAGCGGCTCCAGCACCGGCGCGAGACAAGCGTCGCGACCATCGGCCCGCGCGCACCATTCGTCGCGGGTGCGGGTGGCGAAGATCGCGGCGAACTGCTCCTTGAGCATCGGCCAGCTCTTGGGGTCGTCGCGGTTGGGGAGCGTGGTTGCGTCGAGCCCGAGCACGTCGAGCAACGCAGCGTAGAACTGCGGCTCGATGGCGCCGACCGCGATCCACTTCTGGTCGGCGCACGCGTACACCTCGTAGAACGGTGCGCCGGTGTCGAGCAGGTTGGTGCCCCGTTCACCCCAGAAGCCCGAGGCGCGCGCCGCATAGAACGGCGTGAGCATGAGTGCCGCGCCATCGACCATCGCGGCATCGATGACTTGACCGGCACCGCTGCGTTCGCGTTCGAGCAATGCGGCCACGATGCCCAGCGCGAGCAACATGCCGCCGCCGGCAAAGTCGCCCAGCAGGTTGATCGGCGGGGTGGGTGGTTGTCCGGCGCGTCCGAGCGGCTCGAGCGCACCGGCGACCGCGATGTAGTCGATGTCGTGGCCGGCCGCGTCGGCGAGTGGTCCGTCCTGTCCCCAGCCGGTGAGCCGCCCGTACACGAGGCGGGGATTGCGAGCACACACGACGTCGGGGCCGATTCCAAGCCGCTCGGCGACACCGGGTCGGAGCACGTCGATCAGCGCGTCGGCGCCGTCGGCGATGCGCAGAAACGCGTCGACGCCTTCCGGCGTTTTGAGGTCGACGCCGATCGCACGCTTTGAGCGGTACATCGCGTTGGTGGCGGGGCGGCTGTGATCGACGGCTCGGGCCACGTCGGCCCGCTCGACCCGCAGTACTTCGGCGCCAAGATCGGCGAGCATCATCCCGCAGAACGGTCCGGGTCCGAGCCCCATGATCTCGACGACGCGCGCTCCCTCGAGCGGTCCGCTCATTCTGAGTTTCCGTTCACTCGGAGTTGGCTCCGTGAAAGGTGTCGTCGGCGACGGTGACCATCACGCCTTCGGCCTCGGCCGTGACCTCGCCGTTTACCAACATGCGTCCGGTGACGTGGACCGTGCGCGGGCGCGTGCTCGCGATTTCGCCTTCCATCTGAATGGGGACGTTCAGCGGCGTCGGCTTGCGGTACTTCACGGTGAGCGATCCCGTGAAGAACACGCGCCCCGAGAGCGCCGCGGCGGCACCGAGGATCTGGTCGAACGCCGCCGCGATGAACCCGCCGTGGACGCGCCCCGGTGGCCCTTCGTACTGGTGGCCGTAGACGACAGTGGCATGCGCGCCGTCGGCATCTCGGGTGAGCGAGATTGGTGGTGCGAGCGGGTTCGATGGACCAATCATCGGGTGCGACTCCAGGATCGCCGAGTTGTCGCCGTTGCGCCGCACGCCGGGCGTGCCGGCGTAGCGAGAGTCGCGGGCGTGGGGCTCCAGGAGGTCGGCCAGGCGCTCGAGCTCATCGGCCGCAGCTTCGAGGTCCTCGGCCGATGCTGCGCCGTTCACGGTCGCGGCGATGAGTCGACGCATGGCCACGGTGGCTCGCCGTGTCGCCGCGACCGCAGGGGTCACGTCGGCGTCGCTGCGCACCCACAACACCGGATGCTTGGCCTGGGAGGGCTCGTTGGGAGTCAAGGGTTGGCCGTTCGCTGGGGAGGAGGAGCGGGATTCTAAACTGACGACCCGTCACATGAGCCGGGTCGCTGGAGTCAGGGCGACCATCAGGTCAACCAATTTGGAAGGACCGTCTCCATGGGTCAGCCCGTCATCGTCGAAGCTGTGCGCACACCGATCGGCCGGCGCAACGGCTGGCTCTCAGGTCTGAAGGCGACCGAGACGTTGCGCCACGCGCTCTTGCAAGTGATCGAGCGTTCGGGCGTCGATCCGATGCTCGTCGACGAAGTGGTCGGTGGTTGCGTGACCCAAGCTGGTGAGCAGGGCTCCAACGTCACGCGCAACGCGTGGCTGAGCGCGGGCCAGGACCGGCTCCCGTACCAGACCGCGTGCACCACGGTCGACACGCAGTGCGGCTCCGCGCAGCAGGCGAACCACTTTGCCGCGGGTCTCATCGCCGCCGGTGGCGCGAGCGTGACGATCGCGTGCGGCATCGAGCAGATGAGCCACGTGCCGCTTGGCGCGAACGTCTACAACGGGCCCGGCAACGGACGCACCGAGCCGTGGCCGTGGGACGACCCCCCGAACGGGCAGTTCGGTGCGGCCGACCGCATCGCCGACAACCGCGGCATCACGCGTGAAGACCTCGACGAGTGGGGCTTCCACTCGCAGCGCAAGGCGAAGCAAGCCTGGGACGAGGGTCGCTTCGAGTGCGAGGTCGCGCCGATCGAGACGCCCGTGATGGGTGACGACGGTGAGCCCACCGGTAAGACGCAGCTGATCTCGAAGGACCAGGGTCTGCGCGACACGACGATGGAGTGGCTCGCCAA
>SHVJ01000068.1 GCA_009694295.1 Acidimicrobiia bacterium | reverse complement strand
TCTCGTTGATGCTGATGCCGTACTGGACCGACGGCCGCATCGCCTCGACCGAAGGTGTGTACTACGAGGCGTCGGCGAGCACCCCGTACCACTTCATGACGGTGGCCACGCTCGCCGCTCCGGGCAACGCGTCGAACGCCGTGCGCGGAGTGCCGTACCGCGACTCGTCGCAGTTCGCACTCGGCGTGCGGTGGCTCCAGCTCCAGGGCGTGCGCTACCTCGTCGTGCACTCACCGCAGTCGAAAGTTGCGGCTGATGCCGATGAACGACTGCGCCTGGTCGCGACGTCACCCGACACCGACGGCAAGCCGCCGCTCGGGTGGAGCATCTACCGAGTCGCGAACTCCGAGCTCATCGAACCCTTGCAGTACCGACCGGTGGTGGTCGACGCCGCGACGAAGAAGGAGGACGCCGCCTGCGACCGGCGTGTGGCCAAGCTGCTCGGCAAGCCGGACCCGGTGCAAAACCACGAATGGCAGGACTGCATTGCAGTGCCGTGGTTCAACGCGCCGAACGCGCTCGATCGCCCACTTGTCGATGACGGTCCGGAGGCGTGGCAGCACGCGACGCCGTCAAAAGCGCGACACCTCACGAAGCAGGCGTTGCCCGATGTGCAGGTCACGAAGATCCGCACCACCGACGACTCCGTGAGCTTCCACGTGTCACGCGTCGGGGTGCCCGTGTACGTGAAGACGTCGTACTTCCCGAACTGGAAGGTCGACGGCGCCCACGGCCCGTTCCGGGCGACGCCCAACTACATGGTCGTGGTGCCGACCGAGCACGACGTGAACCTTCGCTACGCCACGACGGGTGTTGAGTGGCTCGGACGGCTCGGCACGCTCGGGGGAGTGGTGGGCCTCTCCGTGCTCGCATTCGGTCCGTGGTGGCGGCGCCGACGAGCACCGGCCGACGACACGCCCCTCCTAGAATCACCCTCGTCATGACGGCGGATCTCGACGCGATCTTCAAGGCGTACGACATCCGCGGCGTCTATCCCGACCAGATCGACGAAAGCGTCGCTACGGGCGTCGGCAACGCATTCGTCGGGTTTACGGGTTCCGCTCGTGTGCTCGTGGGTTGCGACGCGCGCCCGTCGTCGCTGCCATTGGTCGCCGCGTTCATTGAAGGGGCGACCCTCGCCGGCGCCGATGTGGTCAACCTCGGGCTCGCTTCGACCGACCTCATGTACTTCGCGTCAGGGCACCTCGACGCGCCTGCGGCGATGTTCACCGCCAGTCACAATCCTGCGGAGTACAACGGGATCAAGCTCTGCCGCGCCGGCGCAGCCCCCGTCGGCGTGGAGACGGGACTCGCGCAGATCAAGGCGGCGGTCGCTGCCGGGTTGCTCGAACGCGCGGAGGAGTCCGGCCAAGTCGAGCAGCGCGATCTGCTCCCCGCATTTGTCGCACACGTTCGCTCGTTCATCGACCTCAACGCTCTGCGCCCGCTCACGGTGGTGGCCGACACCGCCAACGGCATCGGTGGTCTCGTGGTCCCCGCCGCGTTCGATGGCCTGCCGTTCGATCTCACGATGTTGTTCGCGGAGCTCGACGGAACGTTCCCGAACCACCCGGCCGACCCGATCCAGCCGGAGAACCTCAAGGATCTCCAGCGCGTCGTGCTCGATCTCGATGCCGATGTGGGCCTCGCGTTCGACGGTGACGCCGACCGAGTGTTCCTCGTCGACGATCGCGCGATGCCACTGTCGGGCTCACTCACGACGGCGATGGTCGCAAGCTCGATCCTGCGGCGTGTCCCGCTCGATGTGCCGGCCGCGGATCGCACCGTGGTCCACAACGTGATCTGCTCGAAGGCCGTCCCCGAGATCGTGCGTGAGCTCAACGGCACACCGATCAGAACCCGAGTCGGACACTCGTTCATCAAGCAGGTCATGGCCGAGACGGGTGCCATCTTCGGTGGCGAGCACTCGGGGCACTACTACTTCCGCGACAACTACCGCGCCGACTCCGGCCTCATCGCCGCACTCGTCGTGCTCGAAGAGCTCTCGCGTGCCGACACGCCGCTCTCCGAGCTCCGGATCCCATTCGAGCGGTACGCGGCGTCGGGTGAGATCAACCGCCGGGTCGATGACCCGGCCGCGGTTGTGGACGAGGTGGCGGCGAAGTTCTCGGGCGCCGACCAGGACCGGCTCGACGGGCTGACGGTCGATCTCGGCGACTGGTGGTTCAACCTGCGGCCGAGCAACACCGAGCCGCTGTTGCGCCTCAACCTCGAGGCCGCCGATGCCGCGGCGTGTGACGCCCACACCGCTGAGATCCTCGACCTCGTCGGCGGCGCCTGAAAACAGGCAGACTGAGGCTCCGATCACGACCCGCTCCGATCACGACCCGGAGGAACGATGGCGCTCGACCCGAAGCTCTTGGAGATCCTGGCGTGCCCCGAGGACAAGGGCCCGTTGCTGTACTTCGAGGACGAGTCTTCGCTCTACAACCCTCGGTTGAAGCGCCGCTACGCCGTGCGCGACGACATCCCGATCATGCTCATCGACGAGGCTGAGGCCGTCGACGATGCCGAGCACACGCGACTGATGGCCAAGGCCGACACCGACGGCGTGAAGCCCACCTTCGAGGCGTAAGTGGCTCTCGACAGCTTGGGTGTGCTCGACGCGCTGCAGGCGGTGCCCGAGCAGCTTGCCGCGGCGCATGAGGCCGCGGCGATGGCGACCGAGAAGCTGACGCTGCCCGACCCGGACGACTTCGACAACGTCGTCATCATGGGGATGGGCGGCTCGGGGATCGTTGGCGACGTCGTGCAGTCGGTCGGGACCGGCACGTTGCCGATCCCGGTCGTGGTGTTGAAGTACTACCGGACGCCAGCCTTCGTCGGGCCGCGCACGTTGGCGTTCGCCATCTCGTACTCGGGCGGGACCGAAGAGACGCTCGAGATGGCGCGCGGCGCGTTCGACGCCGGAGCGCGCGTCGTCGCAGTCACGGCCGGCGGTGAGCTCGCCGTGCTGGCCGAGGAACGCGGCGGACTGCACCTGCCGTGCACACCCGACATCCCGATGCCGCGCCTCGCGCTGTGCGCGATGGTCGCTCCAGTGTTCGTGACGCTCTTTCGCATGGGCATGCTCCCGGAGGCCCATGCCGGGATGACCCAGGCGCAGCGCCAGCTCGCTCATCGCCGCGACCAGTGCAAGCCGGATGTCGCGGCGCCGGCAAATCCGGCGCGCGAGCTCGCGCGGAAGATCGGTCGCACGATCCCCGTCGTCCACGGTGCCGGCGGGTTGGGTGCCGTGGCGGCGATGCGGTGGAAGCAGTCGATCAATGAGAACGCGAAGGCACCGGCGTTCTGGAACGTCTACCCCGAGCTGAACCACAACGAGATCTGCGCGTGGGGTCAGCACGGCGACGTGACCCGTCAGATCCTCACGCTCGTGTCCCTGCGCCACGGCCTCGAGCACGAGCGGCTCGAAACCCGGATGCGGTTCACGAACGAGCTCATCCAGGAGGCGTTCGTGCAGGTCCTCGAGGTGGAGGCCGGCGGCCAGGGCCGGATCGCTCAGTTGCTCGACCTCGCGTACCTCGGCGACTGGATGAGTGCGTACCTCGCACTCGACAACGACGTTGACCCTGGCCCGATCGACGCCATCGCCCAGCTCAAGTCAGCGCTCGCGGGCGGCGCGCGGTAACATCACTCCCGTCGGGCTCCTCGTGAGCTGTCATCCGGTGATCCGGGCCGACTCCATGTGACTTGGCGCGGCACCGTCGCGCCACATCAGGAGACGAAGGCGGAGTCGTCCGGTACCAACCGGACGCGGCGAAGCCGGAGTCGACTCGACACACAGGAGTCAACCGTGACCCAGACCAGTGCAAAGCCCTCGGGCGCCCCATCCATAAGTTCGGACGCAAGTTCCGGTCATCCCGACTTCAAGGTCGCCGATCTGTCCCTCGCCGAGTTCGGGCGCAAGGAGATCGAGCTCGCCGAGCACGAGATGCCTGGCCTGATGGCCATGCGAGAGCGACACGCTGCCGCACAGCCGCTGGCTGGTGCCCGCATCACCGGTTCGTTGCACATGACGATCCAGACCGCGGTGCTCATCGAGACGCTCGTCGCGCTCGGCGCCCAAGTTCGCTGGGCGTCGTGCAACATCTTCTCCACGCAGGATCATGCCGCCGCGGCGATCGCGGTCGCGGGCGTGCCCGTGTTCGCGTGGAAGGGCGAGACGCTCGAGGAGTACTGGTGGTGCACCGAGCAGGCGTTGCGTTGGCCTGAGGAGAGCGGCGGCACCGGCCCGAACATGATCCTCGACGACGGTGGCGACGCCACGCTGGTCGTGCACAAGGGTCTCGAGTATGAGCGCGCCGGCGCGGTACCTGCGCCGGCCGACGGCGACAGCGAAGAGTGGACGGTCGTCCTCGGCATGCTCACGCGTCTCCTCGGCGAGGATGATCGCGTGTGGCACGGCATCGCCGACGGGATCCTCGGTGTCACCGAGGAGACCACGACCGGTGTGCACCGGCTGTACCAGATGCAGGAAGCCGGAACGCTGCTGTTCCCGGCGATCAACGTCAACGACTCCGTCACGAAGTCGAAGTTCGACAACCTCTATGGCTGCCGACACTCGCTCGTCGACGGGATCTGTCGCGCCACCGATGTGATGCTGGCCGGCAAGGTCGCAGTCGTCTGCGGATACGGCGACGTCGGCAAGGGATGTGCGCAATCGCTCAAGGGCCAAGGCGCGCGCGTCATCGTCACCGAGATCGATCCGATCTGTGCGCTCCAGGCGGCGATGGAGGGCTACCAGGTCCTCACGCTCGAGGATGTCGTCGAGACGGCCGACCTCTTCATCACAGCCACTGGGAACACCAACATCATCAGCGCCGCCGACATGGCGCGGATGAAGCACAACGCGATCGTCGGCAACATCGGTCACTTCGACAACGAGATCGACATGGCCGGACTCGCCGCATTCCCGGGTGTGAAGCGCATCACCATCAAGCCGCAGGTCGACGAGTGGGCGTTCCCCGCCGCGTCGGGCGTCGAGGCGCACTCGGTGATCGTGCTGGCGGAGGGTCGACTGCTGAACCTCGGCTGCGCCACCGGGCACCCGAGCTTCGTGATGTCGAACAGCTTCACCAACCAGGTGATCGCCCAGGTCGAGCTGTTCACGCACCGCGACTTCTACGAGAACAAGGTGTACACACTGCCGAAGCATCTCGATGAAGAGGTGGCGCGACTGCACCTCGACAAGCTCGGCGTGCGTCTCACCACCCTCAGCGAAGCGCAGGCCGCCTACCTCGGTATCCCGGTCGATGGTCCGTACAAGCCCGACCACTATCGATACTGAGCAACCAGGCGGATTCTTGGCACGCTGACGCTCGCTGAGCGAGCGTCAGCGTGCCGGAAACCTTCGAGCGTGAGCGTCACACCTGGTTCGTAGGGTCGCAGCCATGTTGGCGAGGATCGTGTCGAGCGTCTTTCCGCTCGAATGTCCGGGGTGTGGGCGCCCGGGCGACCCGGTGTGCACCGACTGCCTCACGCGCATCGTGCCCGCGGCCATCGCGCCGCCGCCGGACGGGATCGACGCCTGGTGGGCGGCATTCTCCTACGAGGGCATCGCCCGCGAGGTTGTTGCGCGCGTGAAGTACCGCGGCGCCCACGCCGTGACTGCGTGGCTCGCCGGTGCGATGGTCACGCACCTCGCACCGCCCGTGCCGTCGGTCGTCACGTGGGTTCCGACCACGCCCGATCGACGACGTGAGCGCGGCTTCGATCACGCTGAGCTGCTTGCCCGCCAGGTCGGACGACGCATCGCGCGCCCAACCCGTCGGCTGCTGAGCCGTGGCCCAGGACTGCCGCAGACCGGCCAAGCCGCCGCAGCCCGTCGTCTCGGACCCACCATCGCCCCGCGCACGATCGCTCCCGCGACGGTCCTCCTGATCGACGACGTCACCACCACCGGCGCGAGCCTGCATGCCGCGGCCGTCGCGCTCCAGAGCGCGGGAGCAGTGCGCATCGTCGCGCTCACTGCCGCCCGGACACCGCTTCCTTCGCGTTCATCGGCCGGTGCGCCACGAGCAGGTCGGGACCTTGGTACACGATTGTGAAATGCCCGTGACCGAGGATCGACTGGAGCAAACCCGCCGCTTCTGCGTCGAGCACGGTGCGGTCGATCACGAGCCACTCGACCCGGCGCGGGTTACGTCGCGGTTCGCCCTCGATGCCGAAGTTGCGTGAGCGCCACGGGTTGGGGAACTCGTAGATCTCCTCGCGTTGGCTGAGCTGGGGTACGAGGCCATAGACCGCGCTGACCGCGCCGTCGTTGGTGACCGCGGCGATCGTCGCTCGCAACGCATCGATCCGCGGGTCGATCGCTGGTGGCCACCAGCCGTTCTCGTACTTCGCGCTGAGCGGCGACGGGCCCCACGCGAGCGTGCCGAAGCCCGCGCCGGATGCCACGAGGCCGACCGCGACGAGCGTCGCCACTTTCCCCAATCGCCGTCGCGCGAACGCGACGCCTTCGACTGACGCCATCGCCAGGGCACCGATGCACAGCGCGGCGTAGTGGTGCTCGATCACCCGGGTCCAGCCCACGTCAGTGAGCACATTGAGCAGGAATTGGGGGAGGCCGATCAGCAGCACCAGAGGCGCGAGCACCGGTACGAAGCCGAACGGTGCAAAGAGTCGCCACGCGAAGTCGCCCGACTCCGACGAGAACACGTGCGACGTGATCGCGCCCGGGTTGTTGAACAGCGTCTCGACCATCCCGCCGGCCGACCCACCAACCCCTGAGTAGATGCCCTCGGACTGCACGTGGCCGCCGTTGATGGCCGGAAAGAGGATCACGGCCCAGACGAGGAACCACGCGAGCGATGCGGCGGCGGTCACGAGACCGATGCGCCGGTTCCCCCGAAGAGCGATCAGCAGGCCGAGCATCATCACGGCAAGGGCGATGTCCTCCTTCCAGGAGATCGCGAGCACGACCCAGAATGCGAACCACTTCCACGATTGACGCGTCGCGCACAGGTATGCGCACAACAGCGGCGTGATCGCGACGACCTCAGGGTGGAACAGCTCCCACGTGAAGAACTGGGTTGCGGGGTGGAGCAGGAAGCCGGCTGCAAGTGTCGCTGCTACCCATGGCGAAAGGCGCCGATCGCGCGCGAGCAGATACAGGGGGATGACGCCGAGTGCGAGTGAGACGACCTGGAACACATTCAGGAAGTCGGGGCCCGCGCCGAGCCAATAGGCCGGCACGACCAGGAAGTACCCGGGCGAGGCGTGATGGCCGAACACGTCGAGCCCGCGCACGGTCATGAACTCATGCGCGTGGGCCAGCAGCCAGATCGACTGATCGTGGATGCCCATGTCGAAGCCGACGTCCCAGAAACCGTGGTGGCGGCGAACGACCAGGACCGCGAACGTGATCGTCCATGCCGCCGTGAGCGCGGCGAGCCCGAGCACAGCAGGGTGCGGCACCGCCCGAGACGTCGTGATGGCGCGCAGCCGCGACCGGGCCGTCGCTCCTGAATCGTCGATCGCCACCGTCACCGGCCAATGCTCCCAGAGCGCCGCGGGTCGGGAATGGCAGGTGGCACCGGTAGGCTGGTCGTCGCCATGGGCCTCTTCAACAAGCTTCTGCACGCCGGTGAAGGCAAAAAGCTCAAGCTCCTTGAGTCGATCGTGCCCGACGTCAACGCGTTCGAGCCGGAGATGGAAGCCCGCTCCGACGCCGAGCTGCGGGCACTGACCGACGAGTTCCGAGCGCGCCTCGACGCTGCCGGCGACCCGATCACAGGCCGCGAGGCCCGGATCGACATGCTCGACGAGCTGCTGCCGGAAGCCTTTGCGGCGGTCCGCGAGGCCTCCAAACGGACGCTCGGCCAGCGGCATTTCGACGTGCAGATCATGGGTGGCGCCGCGTTGCACTTCGGGTGGGTCGCCGAGATGAAAACAGGCGAGGGCAAGACGCTCGTCGCCACGCTGCCGCTCTACCTGAACGCGCTCGCGGGGTATGGCGTGCAACTCGTGACCGTCAACGACTACCTCGCCAAGCGCGACGGGGCCTGGATGGGACAGATCTACGAGTTCCTCGGCCTCACCGTCGGCGCCGTGCTCCCCGACATCGACGATTGGGACGAGAAGAAGGTCGCCTACAACGCCGACATCACGTACGGCACGAACAACGAGTTCGGCTTCGACTACCTCCGCGACAACATGGCGGGCTCGCGCGAGGAGCAGGTGCAGCGCGGTCATTCGTTCGCGATCGTCGACGAGGTCGACTCGATCCTGGTCGACGAAGCCCGCACACCGCTGATCATCTCGGGACGGGCCGACGACGCGCAGGCGCTCTACCAGCAGTTCGCCCGGATCGTCGCCGGTCTCCAGCGCGACCGCGACTACGAAGTCGACGAGGCGAAGCGCACGGTCGTCCCCACCGAGGAGGGCATCGGTCGAGTCGAACAGGCGCTGGAGGTCGACAACCTCTACGAGCACGTGAACCAGAACTTCGTTCACCAGCTCCAGGCTGCGCTGCGCGCCAAGGAGCTGTTCAAGCGCGACGTCGACTATGTGGTTGCCGATGGCGAAGTGAAGATCGTCGACGAGTTCACCGGCCGCATCCTCGAGGGACGCCGCTGGAGTGAGGGGCTGCACCAGGCGGTCGAAGCCAAGGAAGGGGTGCGCGTCAAGGAAGAGAACCAGACGCTCGCCACCGTCACGCTCCAGAACTACTTCCGCATGTACGACAAGCTCGCCGGTATGACCGGAACGGCATCGACCGAGGCCGGGGAGTTCGCGCACACCTACGGGCTCGAGGTCGTCTCGATACCCACCAACGCCTCGATGGTCCGTGCCGACCACGCCGACCTCATCTACAAGACCGAAGCTGCCAAGTTCGAGGCCGCAGCCGACGACATCGCCGAGTGCTACGAGCGCGGCCAGCCGGTGCTCGTCGGAACGATCTCGGTCGAGAAGTCGGAGCACCTCTCCGCGCTGCTCACGCGCCGGGGCATCCAGCACGCGGTGCTCAACGCCAAGCAGCACGAGAAGGAAGCGCATATCGTCACGCAGGCCGGGCGACCCCACGGTGTCACCGTTGCCACCAACATGGCTGGCCGCGGCGTCGACATCCTTCTCGGTGGCAACCCTGAAGGGTTGGCGCGCAACGACATGCTGGCCGAGGGAACGTCGCCCGAAGCCGATCCGCAGCGCTACCAGGAGCTCGTTCGCAAGTACCGCGAGCAGTGCAACGAGGAAGGCGTGCGGGTTCGCGAGCTGGGCGGCCTGTACGTGCTCGGCACGGAACGGCATGAGAGTCGTCGCATCGACAACCAGCTCCGCGGCCGCGCCGGCCGGCAGGGCGATCCCGGTGAGAGCCGCTTCTACCTTTCGCTCGAAGACGACCTCATGAGACTCTTCGCCGTCGGCGCGATGAGTTGGGTCATGGACCGAGCGTTTCCCGACGACATGCCGCTCGAGGCGAAGATGGTCACGAAGGCCATCGAGCGAGCGCAGCGCACCGTCGAGGATCGCAACTTCGAGATCCGTAAGGACGTTCTCAAGTACGACGAGGTGATGAACGAGCAGCGCAAGGTGATCTACCGGCGCCGTCAGCAGATCCTCGACGGCGAGGATCTGCGCGAGCAGGCGATCGAGGCGATCGAAGACGCACTCGACCGGCTGATCGACGCGTACTGCCCCGGGGAGTACCCGGAGGAATGGGATCTCGACGAGTTCCATAGCAACCTGCTCATCACCTCGCCCACCGAGCTCCCGCGCGCGGCGCTCGACGACGCGCTCAACAAGGACGAGTTGCGCGGTCTCATCGTGACCGATGCATTCGAACGCTACGAAGCCAAGGAACAGGCGATCGGCTCGGAGCAGCTCCGTGAGCTCGAGCGCCGTGTGATGCTCTCGGTGATCGATCAGCACTGGCGCGAGCACCTCTACGAGATGGACTACCTGCGCGAGGGCATCAACCTCCGGGCGATGGGCCAGAAGGATCCGTTGTCGGAGTGGCAGCGCGAGGGCTACGACATGTTCGAAGCGATGATGGCCGGCATCGACGACAACTTCGTGCAGTTCGTCAGCCACCTCCAAGTGGTTGCCGAAGAGCCGCAGCGCGCCGCGCCCCGCAACCTGAAGTACAGCGCGCCGGAAGATCCGGTGCAGGGCTCGGGCGGCATGCGTCAGTCAGCGGCCAGCGCACCCGTTGCGGCACTCGACGACGGGTCGTTCGGTGACCGGCCGTTCGCTGATCAAGTCGAACCGCTCCCCGACGCGGAAGTGCAGATGCAGCCGGTGCGCGTCGAACAGCAGCCGGGCCGCAACGACCCGTGCCATTGCGGGAGCGGCAAGAAGTTCAAGCTCTGCCACGGTCGCTGACCGCGGTCCAAACAGATCCCTTTCGATCAATCCGGAACCAAGGCATCTCCATGCGCGACTTCACCGACGACCTCGCTGAGCTGCGCCGTCGCGTCGAGGACGCGCGTAGCTACCTCCGTGTCGATGAAGCGCGGACGCGCATCGACGAGCTGGCGACTGAATCGGCCAAACCCGACTTGTGGGACGACCCCGACCGGGCGCGTGCCGTGAACACCGAGCTTGCGCGCGTACAGGAAGACATCACCCTCGACGACGAGCTCGAACGCCGAATCTCGGATCTCGAGACGTTGTACGCGATGGGCCGGGAAGAGGGTACAGAAGAGCTCGAGCCCGAGATCAGCGCAGGTGTGACCGAGCTAGCGCTCGATCTGGACCGGCTCGAGCTGCGCGCACTGTTCACCGGCGAGCACGACGAACGCGACGCCATCTGCGACGTCCATTCCGGCGCGGGCGGCACGGATGCTCAGGACTGGGCGCAGATGCTGTTGCGCTCGTACAGCCGTTGGGCTGAACGTCGTGGCTTCGAAGTCGAGCTTGATCAGGTCCAGGAAGGCACCGAAGCTGGCATCTCGTCGGCGACGTTCACCGTGAAGGGGCGGTACGCGTTCGGACTGCTCCAGAGCGAGCGTGGCGTCCACCGCCTGATCCGGATCTCGCCCTTCGATGCCAACGCGAGACGCCAGACCGCGTTCGCGTCGCTCGACTGCGTCCCCGCGCTCGAAGAGACCGAGGCGCCGGAGATCGACCCGACCGACCTTCGCATCGACACCTACCGGTCATCGGGGGCCGGAGGTCAACACGTGAACGTCACCGACTCCGCCGTGCGCATCACGCACCTTCCGACGGGGTTGGTCGTGTCGTGTCAGAACGAGCGATCACAGACGCAGAACAAGGCGCGGGCGATGCAGATCCTCGCGGCGCGTCTCGCCGAGCTCCAGCGCCAGGAACGCGTGGCCGCGCTCGAAGAGCTGTCGGGAGACAAGCGCGATGTGGCGTTCGGAAATCAGATTCGCACGTACACGCTTGCGCCATATCGGCTCGTGAAGGACGAGAGGACGCGTTACGAGTCGGGCAACGTCGATGCGGTGCTCGACGGCGACATCGATGCGTTCATCGAGGCGTGGCTCCAATGGCGTCGGCGAGAAACGCCAGGTCAGTCCCAACGACAGTCCCAATGACCACTGGCGATCGCGGATGACCAGGGACCGCCGACACCGGCTGGTACCCTGACATTTCCGTCCCCGGATTCCAGTCCCGATTCCAGTCCCGATTCCAGCCCGGATTCC
>SHVJ01000067.1 GCA_009694295.1 Acidimicrobiia bacterium | reverse complement strand
GGTGGTGCGCACCTGGAACGGCGAGCGCGTCGTTGCGAGCTCGTCGAGCTTGGGCCCGAGGTGGTCGAGGTCGTACTCGTCGGCAACGACGTGGTACGAGAAGTGGATGAACGGCTTCACGTATTGACACGTGACGCCGAATCGCGACTCGAGCTCCCATTCGATCGACCGGACCTCTTCGGCATGGTCGTGGTTGAGCAACGAGACGAGTGCGTTCACGCGATCAGGGTACGCCCCGCGGCGGGCCCGGCACGGGCAATGAAAACGGTTGGTTCGAGGCCACTGGCCGCCTGGTAGCGATCCGCGGCCCGCGCGAGCACGTTATGGGCGTCGCGCGACCGGGCAACGCCGACCGCGCAGCCACCGAACCCCGCACCGGTGAGCCGAGCACCGGCGGCGCCGGCCTCGACGAGCAGCTCGACGAGCAGGTCGAGCTGGGGCGTCGACACCTCGAAGTCGTCGCGCAGGCTTGCATGGCTGGCGAGCATGAGCGCACCAATCGTGTCGAGGTCGTTGGCACGGAGCGCGTCGGCGCATGCGAGGACGCGGGCGTTCTCGGTGACTACGTGGCGCGCCCGTGGGTTTTCTCGAACCTGTTCGATGGTGGCGTTGCGCAGGGTTGCGACGCCAAGGGCCGCGGCAGCTCGTTCGCACGCGGCGCGCCGTTCCGCGTATTCGCTGTCGGCGAGCGTGCGGGGAAGCCCGCAGTGTGCGACCAGCACGGCGATGTCGTCGGGGATCGGGATGGCCTCGATGTCGAGGCTTCGGCAGTCGATGAGGAGCGCGTGGTCGACTTGACCGAACAACGACGCCAGCTGGTCCATGAGCCCGCCGGGCACGCCGACGGCGCGCACCTCGGCGTCGAGAGCAACCCGGGCTGCGTCGCGTCGATCGAGCTCGACACCACCGGCGTCGGCCAGCGCGAGGGTGAGCGCGACCGCCAGCGCCGAGCTCGATGACAGCCCCGATCCCGCGGGCACCGTCGACGACACTTCGAGGTCGAGCGCAGGAACGCGCACGCCGCGCTCGGTGACGGCCTGCACCGCGCCGGCGACGAAACGGCCCCACGATGGCTCGACCGCGCGGGGGTCGTCGCGGCCATCGGCGGCGACGTCCACGACTCCCTCCAATTGGAGCGACGTGGCGTTGACTCTGTCGGCGGCGCCGGGAGCGACGGTGATGACGCACTCGCGGTCGAGGGCCATCGGGAGCACGAAGCCTCCGCAGTAGTCGGTGTGATCCCCGATGAGGTTCACGCGCCCCGGCGCGTGCCACTGGACTTTGGGTGGACGGCTCATGTCGGAACCGGGATCCAGATTGCGGAGCTATCGCATCCGGGTCGGTCGTGGCGCGCCGCTGCGACGGGTCCATCCGTCGTCTGCCACATCGCGACGAGCGCGGCGACCGTCGCATCGATGGTGTCGTGACTCCAAGATGACGCGTCGTCGGGGAGCTCGACGTGGCGTTGCAGCACGTCGAGTCGGGCGTGGCGTCCGGCGACGGTCGACTTCTTCGGGAGTCGTACCTCGGCGAGGACCCGGAATGCACCGGAGGGGTACACCTCGATGGGCTCGTGTCCGGCTCCGCGGAGCTGTTCGAACACCCGGAAGCCGACCTGCATCCACGGCGGTGAGGCATCGACTGCTTCCGGGGTCACCCACGGGACCCAGGACCCGTGGTCGTACCCGAGCGCGATCTCCCCGCAGCGCGCCACCCGGAACTTCGGGCTCAGCGTCGCGTCGCCCGCGTGCGGCGCGGTGCTGGGGTCGGACGGCGCGTCGATCGCAATCGCTTGGGCGTCAGCACAGATCGCCAGCAGTTCTTCTCCCTCATCCGGCAGAAGAACTGCCGTCTCGACGACCTCGAGCTTCCCGGCGGCGCGCTCGACCACGACCACGTGGAGAGCCTTGGCTCCCAAGTCGATGCCTACCGCTCGCTCGGCCACTGCTCTCCATCCCTCGCCCTGGCGGTGCATACTCGCGCCATGCAGAGACTCAAGAACTCGTGGGAGTTGGGCAAGATCTCGTGGTCGGTCCTGAAGTCCGACCGCACGCTGGCCTGGTTCCCCGTCCTGTCGGCCGTGGTGTCGCTCGTCGTGTTCGGCGCCTTCGCCGGGCTGATCGCCGCGACAAGCATCGACAGCGAAGGCGCCAAGGACAGCCTCGAACCGATGGGATACGTGTTCGTATTCGCGGCGTACATCGCGCTCGCTTTCGTCGGGAACTACTTCCTCGGCGCACTCGTCTACGGCGCCAACCAGCGGCTCAACGGCCACGAGGCGAAGTTCGGCGACTCGATCGGCGCAGCGAACGCGAAGATCCACCGCATCCTGCCCTGGGCGTTGGTGTCGGCGACGGTCTCCGTCGTGCTCCAGGCCATCGAAGAGCGTCTGGGTTGGTTTGGCGTGCTCATCGCTCGCGTGCTTGGCGCCGCGTGGGCCGTCGTGACGTTCCTCACCATGCCGGTGATCATGTTGGAGGACCTCGGACCGATCCAGGCGCTGAAGCGCTCGGGACACCTGCTCAAGCAGACGTGGGGTGAGAACCTCGGCGCGCAGGCCGGCTTCAGCATCCTCGGCTTCGTCGCCATGCTCCCGGCCGCGTTGCTGATAGCGCTCGCATCGAGCGCCGACACGACCGGAACCTGGATCGTGCTCGGCGGCATCGCCGCGGTGTGGCTCATCATCGTCGTGGTCGTGCTGTCGGCGATGAGCGGCATCTACCGCACCGCGCTCTACCGGTTCGCGGTCGACGGCACTGCGCCGCCGGCCTTCGCGGGTTCCAATCTCGGCGGGGCCTTCGGTGAGCGCCGTCGCGGTGGTGGCTGGCTGAGCTAGCGCGTCACGCGAACGCGGGCATCACCTCGGCCACGAAACGGTCGAGGCCGTCGATGTCGAATGGTGCTCGGAGCGCGACGATCACCCAGTCGGCGCCCGCGTCCGCGTACTCGCCGATGCGGTCGACGATCTCCGCGCTGCTTCCGGTGAGCGCGCTCGGCCGGATCCAGTCGGTCATGCCGCCGAAGCGCTCGAGAAGGTCGTCGTCGCTCCACGCCAACGTGAGGTTCACCGACTTCTCGATCGACGCGGGGTCGCGTCCGAGGCGTTCGCAGTGCTCGGAGAGCACCTGTGCCTTGTGCCGATAGACGTCGGGCGGGGTGAAGGGGATGTTCCAGCCGTCGGCGTGCTGCGCGGCGATGCGCATGGTCACCTTCTCGCCGCCGCCACCGATCCACAGGGGCAAGCGCTCCTGCACCGGCTTCGGATCACATCGCGCTTCGTTGAGCTCGTAAAACTCACCGGAGAAGTCGGCGACGTCCTCGGTGAGGAGCTTGCGGATCACCTGGATCGCTTCGTCGGTGCGTCGGAGTCGCACGGGAACCGCCTCGAAGTCCATGCCGTACGCGGCGAACTCGCCCTGGTGCCAGCCGCCGCCGAGCCCCATCGTGATGCGCCCGTTGGAGAGGTGGTCGAGGGTGACCGCTGCGTTGGCGAGTACCGCCGGGTGCCGGTACCCCACGCAGTACACGAGGCTTCCGCAGCGCACGTTGGTGGTCTCGAGTGCGAGTGCAGCGTGGGCCGCGACCGCCTCGAAGCACACTGACCCCGACGAAGTTCCCTCCGCGGTGAGCGTGGCGTCGGCCGCATAGAAGTGGTCCCAGATCGAGATCCAGCCGAAGCCCTGGCTGTCGGCCCGTCGCCACAGCGAGCGCAGATCCTCGATCGTCGTGTTCTGGAGTCCTGTGTGTACGCCGAACTTCATGCGCGCACCCTAACTATTTGCTCGACGATCTGGCATCTCGAACGCGGTGCTGGGAACCGGACTGCTCCCTGTACGGTGGGCTGATGCTCGAGATCGACGACTGGCCAGAGCTCCACGAACCCTTGCTCGTCACGTCGCTGCGCGGGTGGGTTGATGCGGGCGAGGCAGGCGCGCTCGCGGCGACGTTGCTCACCGATCGGCTCGACGACTCACGCGTGTTCGGCCGCTACGACCTCAGCGACCTCGTCGACCTCCAGCAGACCCGACCGATGGTGTCGCTCGTTGACGGCGCGACCCGTCAGATCGCGTGGCCGTCGGTCGAGTTCACTGCTGGGCGCGCCCATCGCGACGTGGTGGTGTGTTCGGGTCCCGAACCTTCGTTGAAATGGCCGACGTTCGTGGGGGAGCTCACCGACGTCGCACAACGGCTCGGCGTCACGCAGGCGTTCACGCTCGGAGGCATGCCCGCGATGGCCTCGCATCGCCGTCCGATCTCGGTGCTCGCCACCGCGACGAGTCGTTCGCTCGCGCAGGAGGTCGGCGCCATCCGTACCGACTACACCGGTCCGACCGGTGTGCAGACCGTGCTCCAGCTCTCGCTCGGCGAAGCCGGCATCCCCGCGGTCGGACTGTGGGCGCAGGTTCCGCACTATGTGGCGGGAAACGCGTCGCCGCCCGCGGCGCGCGCGCTGCTCGAGCGCGTGGGCGAGCTCGCGGGTGTGCACGTAGATCTCTCCGATCTCGACGACGAGACCACGTCGTACAACGAGAAGGTGGAAGAGGGACTGGCCGATCGTCCGGACGTCGCCGACTTCGTGCAAGCCATCGAGGACCAGAGCGCCGAAGAAGTATCGGGCGACGAGATCGCAGAAGAGATCGAACGGTTCCTCCGCGAGCAGCAATAGCGCGTCTGCAGATTCCAGTGACCGGGGGCGGCAGGTCGGGGCAGGGACGACCCGCCGCCTACCCGGTTCTCAACGAGTATGCGCCGGGACCGGGAGTGGGTCCAGGGCGGTCGCCCTTCTTCATGGGGGCCCTGGTGGGCGCGCTGGGGGTCTGGGCAGGTAGAACGGTGCACATGAGCGTCGTGCGCATCAATGCCATCACTGTCCCCGCGGAACGAGGCGAAGAGCTCGAACGCAGGTTTGCAGCCCGAGCCGGTGAGGTCTCGAGTTCGCCGGGGTTCGAGTCGTTCCAGCTCCTCAAGCCGACCGACGAGCGGGGCGTATACCTCGTGTACACGCGTTGGCGCTCGCAGGACGACTTCGACGCATGGATGAACAGTGCGGCGTTCCAGCACGGTCATCGCGCGCATGGCGAGAAGGGCCCGGTGAGCAACCAGAGCGAGCTCTGGTCGTTCGACGTCATCCAGCACGAAGAGTCCTGAGCGCTCACGCGCCGATCTGGTCGCATGCAGACGCTTCGCGACATCCACGCGGGCTGGGCCTACTTCGCGATCTCGGCGAACGGGCTGGTCGGGATTGCCGCACTCGTGGCGTACAAGAAGCCGGCACTTCGTGGGCGTTGGCTCTGGATCAGCGTGGTCTCGGCGCAGAGCGTGATGATGGTCCAGGTCGTGCTCGGAGTGATCCTCCAGAGCGGCAACGACTACAAAGCCAAGGATTTCCACATTTTCTACGGGATCCTCGCGTTCATCACGGTGGGCCTCGCGTACCAGTATCGATTCCAGATGCGGGGACGGCGCGAGTTGATCTTCGGCCTCGTCGAGCTGTTCATCATGGGGCTCGGCATTCGCGCGATGTTGCAGACATGAACGGTGCTCCGTGACTGAGCGGATACGCGTGCTTCTGCTCTTCGGCGGTCGCTCAGCTGAGCATGACGTCTCGCGGGTGAGCGCAGTGTCGGTTGCTCGCGCGCTCGATCCCAGTCGCTACGAAATCGTTCCCGTTGCGATCACAACGGATGGCCAGTGGCTCCTTGCCGGCGAGGCGCGCGCCGCGCTCGAAGGCGCGCGCGATGCGTTGCCGTCGGCGTTCCGGATCGAGGGACGACACGTTGCCGAGCTTCCAGAGCCAGGCGCGCAAACGCTGGTGCCACTCGATGGCGCTGCCGGCGACGCGTCGATGACGTTCGACGTCGTGCTGCCATTGCTGCACGGTCCATACGGCGAGGACGGCACCGTCCAGGGGTTGTTCGAGCTCGCCGGCGTGCCGTATGTGGGTTCGGGCGTCGTGGGCTCCGCGGTCGCCATGGACAAGGTGATGATGAAGCGCGCGTTCGCGTCGGCCGGACTCCCGATGGCCGAGTGGTTCGCGTTTCGCGATGGGCACGATCGCGACGCCTTCATCGGGGAAGTCGAGGCCGCGCTCGAGTACCCGTGCTTCGTGAAGCCGGCGAACCTCGGTTCTTCGGTCGGCGTCTCGAAGGCTCGGGATGCGGCGGAGCTGCGTACGGCGCTCGACGTTGCCTTGGGGTTCGACGAGTGGGCGCTCGTCGAGGAGGCGATCACCGGTCGCGAGATCGAGGTGGGCGTGCTCGGCGACGATCCGCCCGAGGCGTCGGTCCCCGGCGAGGTGGTTCCCGCCGCCGACTTCTACTCCTACGCCGACAAGTACGAAGACGACGCGGCGCAGCTTCTGGCGCCGGCACCCCTCGACCCGGCACAGGCCAACGACGTTCGGGCCCTGGCCATCCAGGCCTTCGAGGCCTGTCGGTGCGAGGCGATGGCGCGCGTCGACTTCTTCTTGGAGGAAGTGCGAGGCGACGGCGGACCCGGGCGCGGGTTCCTCGTGAACGAGGTCAACACGATCCCGGGATTCACGACCATCTCGATGTACCCGAGGCTCTGGGAGGAGTCGGGAGTGGGGTTCTCGGCACTGCTCGACCGGCTGATCGGGTTGGCGCTGGCGCGTCACGAGCGCCGCGCTCTACGTGCTGGACGTCAGCGCAACGACCGTCAGCGAGACGGGTGACGACCGCTACAAATTCACGACTGGGCAGGTGAACGTGCGGGTGATTCCCTCGACGGCCTGGATCTGCGACACGACCATCCGGCCGAGATCGTCGAGCGTGTCGGCTTCGGTGCGCACGATCACGTCGTACGGGCCGGTGACGTCGTCGGCCGACGCGACACCCTTGATCTTGCGGACGGATGCGGTCACGTTCGCGGCCTTGCCGACTTCCGTTTGGATCAGCACGTACGCCGTGATGCCCATGCAACCCCCTCTAGCTGGTGCGTGTTGACCGTGCGAACACGCTCGCGGGGAGCGTAGTCGTGGCTCCGGACGGCGTCTTCGGCGACTTCGGCGACCGGAAGGACGCGGGCGCACGGCTTGGCGCCGAGCTCGCTTCGCGTGGCGCAGTGCCGGAGGACGCAATCGTGTGTGGTATCCCGCGCGGTGGCGTCGTTGTGGCCGCGGAAGTAGCGACCGCGCTCGATCGACCAGTGTGGGCGATCGTGGCTCGCAAGGTCGGCGCACCTGGCCACGAAGAGCTTGCTCTCGGCGCCGTTGGTCCGGACGGTGTCGCCGTGCTCGACGATGAACTGGTGCAACTGGTCGGCGCGAGTGCCCGCTGGGTCGACAAGGCGGTGGCGCGAGCGCGCAACGAGATCGCCGATCGCGTCGCGACATTGCCCCGCGTGATCGACGCGGCCACTGTCCGCGGCCACCCGGTGATTGTCGTCGACGACGGCGTGGCGACCGGCTCCACCGCCGCGGCAGTGGGGCGCTGGCTCGTGGCCGCCGGAGCCACGCGGATCACACTGGCCGTGCCGGTCGGTGCCCCCGAAACCATCGGCCGTCTGCGATCGGAGTACGACGAGGTGGTCGTGCTCAACGCGCCCGCAGGGTTCATGGCCGTCGGCCAGTACTACCGAACCTTCACCCAGACGACCGACGCCGAGGTTCAGGCGCTGCTGGGCACTTGACGTTCACGAATCGGCGTCACTTTGCCGCGATTATTCACGGAAAATGACGCAAGTTCGCCGCTAGGAGAGGCGTTCTTCGAGGGTGGCGAGCTCGTCGCGGAGTGCGGGTGGGAGGCGGTCGCCGAACTTGTCGAAGTGCTCGCGGATCGTCGGGAGCTCGCGGCGCCACTCGTCGACGTCGACCACCAGGGCATTCGCCACGTTCCCGCGGTCGGTGTCACTGAGGCCGTCGAGCACGAGATCTTCCGGGCGAGGCACGGCGCCGATCGGGGTCTCGATGGCGTCGGCGTCGTCCTCGAGGCGCCGGCAGATCCACTCGAGCACTCGAGAGTTCTCGCCGTAGCCAGGCCAGAGGAACTTGCCGTCGGCGTCTTTGCGGAACCAGTTGACGCCGAAGATGCGCGGCAACTTGATCTCGTCGGTGCGCTCGGGCATTGAGAGCCAGTGCTTGAAGTAGTCGCCCATGTGGTAGCCGCAGAACGGCAGCATCGCGAATGGGTCGCGGCGCAGCGCACCGAGGTCGCCGAACGCCGCGGCAGTCGTTTCGGAGCCCATGGTCGCCGCGACGAACACTCCGTGCTCCCAGCTGCGCGACTCGTATACGAGCGGCACCGTGGTCGCGCGCCGGCCGCCGAAGAGGAACGCGGAGATCGGCACGCCCTTCACGTCGTTGTACTCCGCGGCGACGATCGGACACTGGTCGATCGGTGCGCAGAACCGCGAGTTGGGATGCGCGGCAGGGGAGTCGGAGTCGGGCGTCCAGTCCTCGCGGTGCCAGTCGATCAGGTGCGCGGGCACCGCTCCATCGAGGCCCTCCCACCACACGTCGCCGTCGTCGGTGAGCGCGGTGTTCGTGAACACGGTGTTGCGGGCGACCGTGCGCATCGCGTTCGGATTGGTCTCGTCGTTCGTGCCTGGTGCCACGCCGAAGATGCCGTTCTCTGGGTTGATCGCATACAGGCGACCGTCGGCCCCGATCTTCATCCAGGCGATGTCGTCGCCGACGCACTCGGCCTTCCACCCGGGAACGGTTGGGATGAGCATCGCGAGGTTGGTCTTGCCGCACGCCGAGGGGAATGCCGCGCCGATGTAGAAGGTGCGGCCCTTCGGCGACGTGAGCTTGAGGATGAGCATGTGTTCGGCGAGCCAACCCTCGTCGCGCGCGAGCACCGACGCGATGCGCAGAGCGAAGCACTTTTTGCCGAGGAGCGCGTTGCCGCCGTAGCCCGAGCCATACGACCAGATCTCGCGGGTCTCGGGGAAGTGCACGATCCACTTCTCGTCGGGGTTGCACGGCCAGATCGAATCCTCTTCGCCGGGCTCGAGCGGCGCGCCGAGGGAGTGCATGCACGGCACGAATGGCCCGTCGGTTCCGAGCACGTCGAGTGCGGCCGTGCCGGCGCGGGTCATCGTGCGCATGCTCACGGCCACGTAGGGCGAGTCGGTGAGCTCGACGCCGATGTACGACAGCGGAGAGCCGAGCGGGCCCATGCTGAACGGGATCACGTACATGGTGCGGCCGCGCATCGAACCCTGGAACAGCTCGCGCAGCTTGGGCCGCATCTCGGCGGGGTCCATCCAGTTGTTGGTCGGACCGGCGTCGCCCTCTTGCTCCGAGCAGATGTAGGTGCGGTCTTCTACCCGGGCGACGTCGCTGGGGTCGCTGGTGGCCCAGAACGAACCTGGCTTCTTCTCCGGGTCGAGCTCCACGAAGGTGCCGGCCTCGACGAGCTGCTTGCACAGCAGCTCGAACTCTGCGTCCGACCCGTCGACCCAGTGCACCGAGGTCGGCTCGCACAGCTCGGCCATCGACTCGACCCAGGCCAGGAGCTTGGGGTGGGTAGTTGGAGCGTCGATGAGGACCGACACGCAGACTTCTCCCTGGGGTGAGAAAGGTCCGACAAGTCTACCGACGCCCCCTCCTGACGGCCGAAGCCGCGGGCGCCGGTAGGTGTCGGGTCTGCTCCTCTAGCTCACCTTCAGGATGCCGTGCATGCCCTCGGCGAAGTGGCTCTCGACCTCGCCAGTGCCCTCGTCGGTCTCGGTGACGTTGCAGAAGACGACGTAGGTGCCGGGATTGAGCTTGAACTTCTTCGACTTGGACGTCCCTGCCGCGATGTCTTCGATCTCGTCGACGAAAGCACCCTCGGCCAGCTCGTCCTCGACCACGGCGCCGTCGGCGTCGACGGGCAGCGCAGCTGCGTCGTCACCCAACACGACGACCACTTCGTGATCTTCGGCGCCGAGGTTCTTCGCGGTGATCTTGATCTTGCCCGCTGCGATCTTCTTCGGCTTCGGGTTCGCGATCCACTCCGAGAGGATGACCTTGACCTTGCCCGACTTGGCGGTTCCGACGGACGCCGCCCCCGTGCCGATGCTCACTGCGAGCGTAAGGCTGAGGACCGTCCCGATCGCTATTGCCATCTTGCGCATGTGAATCCTGTTCGCTTGTGGAAGAGAACTTCGGGCGGGCACGCTAGCAGTCGGTCACGGTGGCGGCGCGACTGGGGCAGGTGGCTAGGTTGCAGGCATGAGCTGGGTGTCTTGGATCATCGTCGGGTTCCTCTCCGGGATCGCGGCGAAGGCCGTCACCGGCCAGGATCGGCCTGGGTGCCTCGGCACGGTCGTGGTGGGAATCCTCGGCGGGTTGCTCGGCGGGGCGATCTTCAAAGCCGCGGGCGACGAGGGCATCAACGACTTCAGCTTCCGGAGCCTGCTCGTCGCCTTCGTCGGCGCGACGGTGCTGCTGTTCGTGTGGAGCGTGGTGGGGTCCCGCGACCGCTCGTGACGCCCCCCGCTCGGGGCTGGCTCTAGACCTGAGCGGTGGGGAGGCCCATGTCGGCTTCGGCGCCGATGCGGACTTGGGTGACGTGGCCGTCGGGGTCGAGCACGAAATTCACGCGCTGACCCTGGCGGAGCATCCGGAAGAGCGACCCGTCGAGCGCACCGGCCGCGATGACCAACTCGGCCCGGTCGGTGTCTCGTACGACGACACCCTCACCGGTCTGCGGGTCGTAGGTGCGGACGACTCCCTGCATGCTGGTCGCGCTCACTTACCAGCCGGGATGCCCGGTTGGCGTTCTTCAGAGGCGTTCGCCGCTCCGTGCATCAGGGCGTCAGGGCTTCTGGACCTTGCCTGCCTTCAGGCAGGAGGTGCAGACGTGCAGGCGCTTCGGGCTGCCGTTGACGATGGCCCGAACCCGCTGGACGTTGGGGTTCCAGCGCCGCTTCGTGCGCCGATGTGAGTGGCTGAGGCGCATGCCGAACTGCGGCTTCTTGCCGCACACCTCGCAAACCGACGCCATGACGTGATTCCTCGCAACTTGGGGACACGTGATGCTAGCAAGCGGCCCCGGCCCAGCTTGAGACGAGGCGCCACTACGATTCGCCCGCGAAATGGGCGATATGGACACACTGACCGAGCTCGACGGAGCCGCGCTCGCGCGGGTCGTGTCCACGTACCGCGACACGTTGCGCACCCATCAGGAAGAGCTCAACCGGCTGAACGTGTACCCGGTGCCCGACGGCGACACCGGCACAAACATGGCGCTCACCATCGAATCGGTCTGCACCGAGGTGGGCGACCGCACGAGCATGGTCGAAGTGTGCAAGGCGATGGCACACGGCTCACTCATGGGCGCGCGGGGCAACTCGGGCGTGATCCTGTCGCAGATCTTGCGGGGCCTCGCCGACGTGTTCACCAGCCTCCCGACCGTCGGCGCCGAGCAGGTCACGGCGGGTCTCCGCAATGCGTGCGACGCGGCGTACCAAGCCGTGCTGCGACCGGTCGAGGGCACGATCCTCACCGTGGTGCGCTCCTCGGCCGAGGCCGCAGAGGAGGCCGCCGTCGAGCGCTCCCATGCCCTCTCGGCGCTGCTGGAGCGGGTTGCGGCGGCGGCCCACGAAGCCGTCGAGCGCACGCCCGACCTGCTGCCGGTGCTGAAGGAAGCCGGGGTGGTCGACGCCGGGGGCCACGGCTTCGCGCTCTTGCTCGACGCCTTCTTGCACATCGTCGATGGGCGTCCCATTCCGGAGCCGAAGTTCGTGGCGACGCCGGCGTCGGTTTCGGCGCATGAGCGCGGCGACGATGTGTCGTCGTT
>SHVJ01000066.1 GCA_009694295.1 Acidimicrobiia bacterium | reverse complement strand
TACATCACCGTGAGCCGGGCATGGTGGGCGCAGCCCTCGATGACGACCGCCTCACCCCCACCCTGATCGCCGACCTCGTTCACGTACATGCGGCAGCGTTGCGACTGGCGATCGCGCACAAGCCGAACGTCGCCTTGGTGAGCGATGTCGTGGCGACACCGCATGGTTCGACGCTCGACGCGGCGCGGCTCCCGGACGGTCGCCTCGCCGGCGCGACCGCATTGCTCGACCGAGCGGTCGCGAACGTGGTCGCACTGGGCATCCCGATCGAGCGCGCCATCGCGATGGCGTCCACCGTGCCAGCAGCGGTGCTCGGCCTGAGCGATCGCGGTCACCTGGTCGAAGGGGCGCGCGCCGACCTGGTTTCGTTCGATCCGTTGACCATGGCCGTCGAGGACGCGTGGGTCGCCGGGGATCAGGTCGTTCTTCGGAGCGCGATCTAGCGTGGCGCCATGAACCGGTACGCCTCGGCACTCTCGCGCCACCCACTTGCATCGCATGTGGTGGGCGAGACCGCCGGCTCGGTGATGGAGCAGCTCGACGGCGACGATCCCGACCTCGTCGTGTGCTTCGCGTCTCCTCACTTCGTCGGCGCGATGGACGACCTCGTGCACGCGTTGCGCGAGCTCCTCACGCCGCGTGTGCTGATCGGCGCGACGGCGGTGTCGATCATCGGCGGCGCCGAAGAGGTGGAGGAAGCGCCCGCGTTCTCGTTGTTCGCGGCGTGCCTTCCCGACGCGCAGCTGACCCCCGTGGCGCTCACCACAGAGCAGACGCCCGACGGTCCGGCCGTTGTGGGCTGGCCCGACCTCGAGGGATCGCCGCCCACGTTGCTGCTGCTCGCCGACCCGTTCACCTTCCCGGTCGAAGGCTTCCTGCGCCGGCTCGATGAGGATCGACCCGGCCTCCACATCATCGGTGGTGTCGCGTCGGCTGCGATGCACCCCGGAGGGAACCGCCTTGTGCTCGACGGCGACGTGCGCGAGCACGGTGCGGTCGGGGTCTTCCTCGACGGGGTCGACGTGCGGCCGGTCGTCTCGCAGGGCTGTCGCCCCATCGGCCATCCCTATGTAGTCACGAGCGCCAACCGCAACTTCGTCGCCGAGCTCGGCGGCGTTCCCGCGTTGGAACGGCTGCAAGAGCTCGCGACCGGACTCGACGAACAGGAACAGGAACTCGTACGCCACGGCCTCCATCTCGGGGTGGTCGTAGACGAGCACCAGTCGGCCTTCGGGCGCGGCGACTTCCTCATTCGCAACATCGTGGGTGCAGACCGGTCGTCGGGCGCGATCGCCGTCGGCGATCAGGTGTCCGTCGGCCAGACCGTGCAGTTCCAGGTTCGCGACGCGGGCGCGGCCGATGAAGACCTCCGGTCGCTGTTGGCCGGAGCGTCGGCAACGGCGGCACTGGTCTTCACCTGCAATGGGCGCGGCCAGCACCTCTTCAAGGTGCCGAACCATGACGCGGGAGTGATCGCCGAGCTGTTGGGAGGGATCCCGGCCGCGGGAGCGTTCTGCGCGGGCGAGATCGGACCCATCGGCGGCCGGAACTTCCTGCACGGCTTCACCGCCAGCCTCGCCCTGTTCACCTGACCCGCTCTGTCGGGAGCCATAGTTGTGCCTGGAGCAGCGAGCGTTCCCGAAGGGACGGGGCCGGGTATCCCGGACCCGAGCGAGCGCGACAAAGAGAGCGCGACAAAGAGAGGAGGGTGAGTGGCGGTGACGGATCTGGAGCAACGCAGCATCGATGTGGTTCGCGGGCTTTCGATCGACGCGGTCCAGCAAGCGAACTCGGGTCATCCCGGCACTCCCCTTGCTCTTGCGCCGCTCGCGCACGTGTTGTTCACGCGCGTCATGCGCTACGACGCGAGCGCACCCGATTGGCCCGACCGTGATCGCTTCGTGCTCTCGGCAGGGCACGCGTCGATGCTCCTCTACTCGATGCTGTACGTCACCGGGTTCGGGCTCGAGCTCGACGATCTCCGCGCGTTCCGCCAATGGGGTTCGCGCACACCAGGGCACCCCGAGTACGGCCACACGGCCGGTGTCGAAGTCACGACGGGGCCACTCGGACAAGGATTTGCGAACGGAGTGGGCATCGCGCTGGCCGAGGCGAACCTTCGCGCCCGATTCGGGCCAGAGGTCACCGATCACCGTGTGTTCGCGATCTGCTCTGACGGCGACCTCCAAGAAGGACTGAGTCACGAAGCTGCGTCACTCGCGGGACACCTCGGCCTTGGTCGACTCGTCTACGTGTACGACGACAACCACATCTCGATCGATGGTCCCACCGAGCTCTCGTACTCCGACGACGTCACGAAGCGCTTCGAGGGGTACGGCTGGCACGTCCTGCGGATCGGTGAAGTCGCCAACGACCTCGACGCGCTCGAAGCTGGCTTGCGCACGGCCATCGCCGAAGACGACCGCCCGAGCCTCGTCGTGCTCCGGAGCCACATCGGGTGGCCGTCACCGCAATACACCGACACCGCGTTTGCCCACGGCAACCCGCTGGGCGAGGACGAAGTGACCGCCATCAAGGAGATCCTCGGACTCCCGGTCGATCAGCCGTTCTTCGCTCCCGACGACGTGCTCGCCTTCTACCGCGAGGCTGGCACCCGCGGGAGCGGGGCGCGTGGCGAATGGGAACAGCGCCGAATCGCACTGCGCGGGCGCGAAGCGCACCTCGCCGACGAATACGACGCGTGTCTCGCGTCGCGCGGCCTTCCCGGATGGGAAGCCAAGCTACCGATCTGGGCGGCGGGCGAGAAGGTAGAGACGCGCAAGGCGTGCTCAGCCGTCCTCGACGCGATCCTCGACGTCGTACCCGGCATCTTGGCCGGCGGCGCCGATCTCACCGGGAACACCGGGACCTAACTCAAGGGCGCGCCCGTGATCGCCACTCACGACTTCGGCGGCCGTCAGGTGCACTGGGGCATCCGCGAGCACGCGATGGGGAGCGTCCTCAATGGCATGGCGGTGAGTCACACACTGCCGATCGGCGGAACGTTCTTCTGCTTCTCCGACTACATGCGCCCCGCGGTTCGACTCGCCGCACTCTCGGGATACAAATCGGCGTTCGTGTGGTCACACGACTCGATCGGACTCGGCGAGGACGGACCAACTCACCAACCAATCGAGCACCTCGCTTCGCTGCGCGCGATGCCGGGGCTGCGTCTCATCCGACCGGCCGACGCCAACGAGGTTGCGCACGCGTGGCGCGTGCACTTCGATGGCGTGGGGCCAACCGCCATCATCCTCACCCGCCAGAAAGTCCCCGTCCTCGAGGGCACGGCCGAGCGCGCCGCCGACGGAGTGGCCGCAGGGGCATACACGCTCGTGGACGAAGATCGCGCCGAGCTCGAGCTCGTGCTCATCGGCACCGGCTCCGAGGTGTCGCTGTGCGTTGGGGCGCGTGAGGTGTTGACGGCAGAGGGCATCTCAACTCGTGTCGTGTCGATGCCATCGTGGGATCTGTTCGAGCAATGCCCCGGCGAGGAGCGCCATCGCGTGCTCCCGCCCGACATTCCCACGCTGGCAGTCGAAGCCGGGTCACGGTTCGGCTGGGACCGGTACGCCGACGACGTGGTGAGCATCGACCGTTTCGGCGCATCGGCGCCGATCGAGACCCTCATGAAGGAATTCGGCTTCACTGTGGAGCACGTCGTCGAACGCGCCCGCGCGCTGCTCGGTCGCTAGAGACAAGAGGAGGAGACGCCCATGGCGTCGGACATCGCACGTCTCAACACCTACGGCCAGAGCCCCTGGTACGACAACTTGGCACGTGTGCTGCTCCAAGACGGCGGGCTGCGCCGGCTCATCGAGGATGACGGGATCCGCGGCGTCACCTCGAACCCCACGATCTTCGAGAAAGCGATGGGCACGGGCGACGCCTACGACGACGGGCTCAAGGAGTGCGAAGGCGCGGGCCTCGGGATCGAAGACTCGTACTGGCGTCTCGTCACCGAAGACGTCGCGAGGGCCGCCGACCTGCTTCGACCTCTCTACGACTCCACGGGCGGTGCCGATGGGTTCGTCTCGATCGAAGTGTCTCCTGATCTTGCCCACGACACCGATGGCACGTGCGCCCAAGCGAAGACCCTGTTCGCCGAGCTCGCACGACCGAACGTGATGATCAAGATCCCGGCGACCGCCGAGGGACTCCCGGCAATCACCGCGACCATCGCCGAAGGGATCAACGTGAACGTCACGCTGATCTTCGCCCTCGCACGGCACGCGGCGGTCATCGATGCGTACCTCGCCGGGCTCGAGCAGCTCGCGGCGAACGGTGGAGACCTCAGCAAGGCATCGTCGGTCGCTTCCTTCTTCGTGAGTCGAGTCGACACGGAGACCGACCGTCGTCTTCCGGAGGGTCATCCGCTGCGCGGGAAGGCCGCGGTCGCCAACGCCAAGCTCGCGTACCAGTTGTTCCAACGTTCGTTCGCCGGCACGCGCTGGGATGCACTCGCCCAACGGGGCGCGCGTCTGCAACGACCGCTCTGGGCGTCAACCTCCACGAAGAACCCCGACTATCCGCCGACCCTCTACATCGACGAGCTGATCGGGACGGACACGGTGAACACGCTCGCACCCGCATCAATCGACGCGCTGCGCGACGGCCAGGCCACGCTGGCTGCCGACACCGTCGCGGTCGATACCGAGGGTGCGGAGCAGGTCATCGACGACCTCGGTGCGGCGGGGATCGATTTCGACGACGTCACGGCAACACTCGAGCGTGAAGGCGTCGCGTCCTTCTCCGCGAGCTTCCACGATGCGTTCAACACGTTGGAGAAGAAGCGCGCCGAGGTCACCGGCTGAGCACCGTGCGGCGACCGTTGACGGTCTTGATGCTCATCAACCGTCTCGCGCATGGAGGCGCAGAGCGCTCTCTCGTGGAGATGCTCCCCTTGTTCGCGCGCGCCGGGGTTCGCCCGTCGTCACAGCCCTTGCTCCTGCTCCCGACGACCTGGAACGCGACGTGATTGCGGCCGGCTTCGACGTACATGTCATGCGAGGACGGCAGTTCGCATTCAGATCCCGTGACATACGCGGGCTCATATCGGCGGTACGCGACCTGCGCGCGCTCATCCGTCGTGAGCAACCCGACGTCGTGCACACCAATCTGTTCGCCGCCGACATCGCCGGACGTCTCGCCGCGGCCGGGACCCCCGCCGCCACCCTGACGAGCCTCGTCGGCAACACCTACGCACCGGAACGGCTCGATGATCCGAACGTCAGCGCGGGGAACCTTCGCGCCTGTCGACTCGTCGACAAATGGACCGGCCGCGCGGTCAACGACCACTTCCACGCCATCAGTCAGGCGGTCAAGGAATCGGCTCAAGCGGCACTCAAGATCCCCGACGACCACATCACCGTGATCCACCGAGGACGCGATGGTGAGCGGCTCGGGCGAGCCAGCGCCGAGCGCCGTGCAGTCGCTCGCCTCGCCCTGGGCATCGCACCGGATGCTGAGGTCGTCATCAACATCGCCAAGCAGGAACATCGAAAGGGTCTTGCAACGCTGCTCGATGCCGTGGCGTTGCTCGCACCGCGACGGCAACATCTCGTGATGATCCACGCTGGTCTCGCCGGGCACGCGACCAACGAGCTGCAACAGCAGATCGATAACGACGGGTTGCGCGATCGGGTGCACATGCTCGGATATCGATCCGACGTTCCTGAACTGCTCGCGGCCGCGGATGTCTTCGTGTTCCCATCGCTCTACGAAGGTCTCGGAGGTTCCGTCATCGAGGCGCTGGCCCTGAGCCTGCCGATCGTCGCCTCCGACACGCCCGCCTTGCAGGAGATGCTCGAACCTGGTCGCAACGCGCTCCTCGTGCCTTCGTTGCGGGCGGCGGAGCTGGCCGAGGCAATCACCCAGCTCCTCGACGAGCCTGCCCGACGGCAAGCGTTCGCGGCGCGGAGCCGAGAGATCTTCGCCGAACGCTTCACGGTCGAGCGCAGCGCTGCACGCATGCTCGACCTTTACGAGCGCGTCGTCGAAGACCACCGCTCGAAGCGACGCGGGCGGAGCACAACCTCTTAGGACTGCTGCGAGAGTTCCAACGCGGCGCGCAGGTGATCGGCGAGGTCCGCTGTTGTGCTGTGCGTGTTGAGGCCACTTGGATTGGGCATCACGTAGACCCGCGCTCCTCCCAAGCGGTTGGGCTGCTCTCCTGCCCGCGCCTTCGGATCGACGGCCGCCCGCCATCCGGCAAAGCCGACGAAGCAGACGACGGCAGGCTTCAGCCAGGTCACCAAGCGCTCCACCCGAGCGACGCCCTCCACGTAGTCCTGCTTCGAGAGCTCGTCGGCGCTTCGTGTGGCGCGCTTGGACAGGTCGGTCATCCCGATCCCGTGTATCTGAAGCGCATGGGCCGGATCGCGATCGCGTGACACGAGTCTTGCCGCGAGTGCGGCAGGCCAGAACCGGTTCCCCGGCCGGGCAAACCCGACACCAACGTCGGCCGCATACACGCTGGGGTTGAGACCGCACACGAGAACGCGCATCTCGGGGCCCACATAGTCCGGCAAGGTACGGGCGCGGGATGCGTTGACCGTGATCCATTCGCCGCCGTCGTGCGCAACGTCTTGGACGGCAAAACCCGCGCCCTCGATCACATCGCGCAGTGGTCCGACCGTCCACTCCGCAAAGAACCGTCCGGGAAAGTCATCGCCGGCGATCGGACCATCGTTACGTCCGTGCCGGAAAGTGAATGCAGCAGGCGCCTCGACTGCGAGTGCTCGATGCAGCTCCGTGAGCGCCCACGGCAATCGATCTCGACGCACATGGAGGTAGCTGGCGCGAGCCCACGAACCGCCGAGTGAGCCCCGACGGAATGGGAGCGACTCGAGGTCGCCCTGCACACACCATGCATCCGACGCAGCTTCGTGCGCGATGGCGAGCATCGCCCTCGCCGCGTCGAACGCGACGATGGGGCGACCGAGCTCTGCGAGGTGCTTGCCGGCTCCGCACCCGAGGTCGATGCGAATCGCGCCATCGGCGACGCGGGCTCCGAGCGCTCGAGCGAGCTCCGGAACGCGGACCGGACGGCGTTCACTCCACTCCGCCGCGCGCTTTTCGTACACAGCGACGGTGTCACGTTCCACTGGCCGTATCATTCCTCATGTGCTGGGCACACTCGAGATCGTTCCCGATGTCGCGCAACGATTTGCCGCGCTCGTCGCCGAGGAGAAGCCGAGTTCGATCGCGCTTTCAGGCGGAAACACCGCACGCCACTGCTACGAGCTCCTCGCCACCGCGAATGTCGAGTGGTCTGGCGTCGAGGTGTTCTTCGGCGATGAGCGCTGGGTCCCGGTCGATGATCCCGATTCGAACGAGGGCATGGCCCGACTGGCGTTCCTCGACCAAGTGATGCCACACGGCATCCACTCTCTGTGTCGAGCGGGAGACACACCACTGATCGCGGCCGAGGCCTACGACACCCTCCTGCGTGCCGCTCCTCCGCTTGATCTCGTGCACCTCGGACTCGGTCCCGACGGGCACACTGCGTCGCTCTTTCCGGACTCGCCTGCGCTCGATGACGTCGAGCGCCTCGTGGTGACCAACGGTGACGATCTGCACCCGCACCAGCGTCTGACGCTCACCTTCCCAGGCATCGCTCGGAGCAGGCTCGTCGTGTTCACCGTTTCGGGTGCCGAGAAGCGCGAAGCCTTCGCCCGCGTCCGTGCCGGAGATGCCACGGCTCCGGCCGCCAGGGTGCGGGCGGAGCGCGTCATCTGGATCGCGGACGCCGATGCCGCGGACGACGCCTAATGTCCCCCACCATGTTGAGCCGTCGCGAAGCGCTGGCCTCGGTGAACGCGCCGGTCGCCGAACTGGTCGCTGAGGCGGGCAGGCTCCGAGACGTCGGCCATGGCACTCGCATCACGTACTCGCCGAAGGTCTTCATCCCTCTCACGATGCTGTGCCGTGATCGCTGTGGGTACTGCACCTTCGCCAAGCCACCAGCCCGACTCGCCGACCCGTACCTCTCGATCGAAGAGATCCTGACGATCGCTCGGAGCGGCGCGGCGATGGGCTGCCACGAAGCGCTCTTTACGCTCGGCGAGGCGCCCGAGGATCGCTACCCAGTCGCCCGCGAGTGGCTTCATGACCACGGCTACGGGTCGACGATCGACTACCTCGTGGCCGCGGCTCGCACGGTCCTCGACGAGACCGGGCTGCTCCCGCACGCCAACGCCGGGGCACTGTCGCAGGAACAACTCGAAGAGCTTCGTGCGGTCAGCCCCTCGCAGGGGATGATGATCGAGACGCTCGCGGCCCGGCTGGGTGAACCCGGTGGTCCGCACCATGGCGCGCCCGACAAGACGCCCGAGCGCCGGCTCGCCACGCTCGAAGCAGCCGGCCGTGCGCGCGTACCGTTCACCACGGGGATCCTCGTGGGCATCGGCGAGACTCGCGAAGAGCGCATCGACGCACTCCTCGCGATTCGCGACTCGCACGAGCGACACGGTCATGTGCAAGAAGTCATCGTTCAGAACTTCTTGCCCAAGGCCGACACCGCCATGCACCGTCACCCTGCATGCGAACCCGACGAGATGTTGTGGTCCGTTGCCGTCGCACGCATCATCCTCGGCCCCTCGATGCATCTTCAAGCACCGCCGAACCTCGCCGACGATCTCGGCGCGCTGATCGCGGCCGGCATCGACGACTGGGGTGGCGTCTCCCCGGTCACTCCGGATCACGTGAACCCGGAGCGCCCCTGGCCCGCGCTCGAACGACTGCGGGACGCGACCGAAGCCGAGGGCAAGGTGCTCGCGCCGCGATTGACCATCTATCCCGAGTACGTGGTCGACCCAGATACGTGGCTCCACCCGGATACAAAGTTCGCGGTGCTCGACGCATCCGACTCGGAAGGTCTGGCCCGCGACGATCTGTGGGTGGCGGGTGGCGATCGGTCACCCCCGCGCTTACTCCCTCCGCCCATCCCGGCCCGCGCCGGCGGTGCAATTGGTGAGGTGCTCGACGGCGTGGCCCGCGGTGAAGAGGTCGGTATCGACGAGATCGTCACGCTGCTCGGTGCGCGTGGTTCCGAAGTTGCTCGCGTCGCCGAGGTCGCCGATCAGCTGCGCTTCGAAGCGGTCGGCGACGTCGTGACGTTCGTGCGCAATCGCAACATCAACTACACGAACGTGTGCACGTTCAAGTGCAAGTTCTGTGCCTTCTCCAAGGGTCCCCTGTCGCTCAACCTTCGCGGCACGCCGTACCTGCTCGAGCTCGAAGAGATGCAATCCAGGGTGGTCGAAGCGATCGATCACGGCGCGACCGAGGTGTGTCTCCAGGGCGGCATTCACCCCGATTTCGACGGCGACTATTACGTGAGCGTCGCCCGCGCCGTGAAGGAAGTGGCGCCCGACATCCACATCCACGGGTTTACCGCGCTCGAGGTCACCGAAGGTGCGCGCCGCCTCGGCATGGACCTTCGTGAGTACCTCACCATCCTGAAGGACGCTGGGCTCTCGACCCTTCCGGGTACCGCGGCGGAGATCCTCGACGACGAGGTGCGCGCCGTGATCTGTCCCGACAAGGTCAACACGGAGGAATGGCTCGAAGCACACCGCATCGCGCACTCTGTCGGGCTTCGCTCCAACATCACGATCATGTTCGGGACCGTGGAACGCCCGGTGCACGTGGCCCGACACATGGTGCGCACGCGCGACGTGCAGAAGGAGACGGGCGGATTCACAGAGTTCGTCCCGCTTCCCTTCGTGCACATGGCGACGCCGATCTACCTCCAGAAGCGCTCCCGGCGAGGCCCGACGTTCCGCGAAGTGCTGCTCATGCACGCGGTCGGTCGTATCGCCTATCGCGGTTGGATCGACAACATCCAGGTGTCGTGGGTCAAGGTTGGTGTTGGCGGCGCACGAGAAGCGCTCGCCGCCGGCTGCAACGACCTGGGTGGCACGCTCATGGACGAGAACATCTCGCGCGCGGCCGGCGCGAGTCACGGGCAAGAGATCGACGATCAGGATCTGCTGGAGATCGTGGAGCCTCTGGGGCGCACGCTCGAGCAACGCACAACGCTTTACGGCCGCACGCAGACAGTCGGCCGGCGCTTGCGAACTCGCGACCCGGTGTTGATCCCCGTGACGAGCGTCACTCCAACCGCCGCGGCCGTGCGATGAGCGAGCCATCCCCGACCCTCGACGTCATCGGGATCGGCAACGCACTGGTCGACGTTCTGTGCCACGAGACCGATGCGTTCCTGACCGAACACAATCTGGTCAAGGGATCGATGGCACTCATCGACACCGAGCGGGCGAGCTCGCTCTACGACGACATGGGTCCCGCCACCGAGATGTCGGGTGGCTCGGTGGCCAACACGATGGTGGGCGTCGCCTCCTTTGGGGGGAAGGCCGGCTTCGTCGGTCGGGTGCGCGACGATGAGCTCGGCGATGTGTTCGCGCACGACATCCGCCGGTCGGGAGTGCAGTTCGAGACCGAGCCGGCCACCAGTGGGCCGCCGACGGGACGCTGCCTGATCGTGGTCACGCCGGATGCCGAGCGGACACTTTCCACGTACCTCGGTGCGGCAGCCGAGATCAGACCCAGCGATGTCAGCGCAGCGCTCATCGCATCGGCGCAGGTGATCTACCTCGAGGGATATCTCTTCGATCAGCCGGTGGCCAAGGAGGCGTTCCGAGCCGCAGCGCGGCACGCACACGATGCCGGCCGTCGCGTCGCGTTGACCTTGTCCGACGGTTTCTGCGTCGATCGCCACCGCGACGACTTCTTGTCCTTGGTCGAGCACGACGTCGACATCCTCTTCGCCAACGAGTCCGAGATCTGCGCGTTGTACGAGGTCGACGACTTCGATGCCGCACTCCAACATGTGACCCACCACTGCGAGATCGCGGCGCTCACGCGGAGCGCGAAGGGTTCGGTCGTGCTCCGAGGCGACGAGGTGCACGTGATCGACGTGCATCCCGTGCCGGGTGCCGTCGTCGACTCCACGGGCGCTGGTGATGCGTACGCCGCCGGCTTCCTGTACGGCTTCACGAACGGCCACGACTTCGGGCGTTGCGGGCGACTCGGAAGCCTCGCCGCGAGCCAGGTAATCTCTCATCTGGGCGGTCGCCCCGAGGGTTCACTCGCGGAGCTCGCGCCTTCTGTGCTCCAGTGAGGCTGCCTCGCTACCGAACGGGTGACGCCGATCTCGACCGCGCGATCGCCGAGCTCGTGGAGCGAGCCGGCACCGAGCCCGAGAACGCCGACCTCGTGTTCGAGCTCATCGCATCGTCAATACGTCTCGCTCGCGACCGAACCGATCGCGGCGACCTCAAGATCGCCAACGCCGCGGTCAAGGAGATGCGCTCAACGTTTCACGTGTTCGAGCCGTATCGGTCAGGACTCAAGGTTGCGATGTTCGGCTCGGCCCGCACGCAACCCGACGACCCGTTGTACCACCAGGCCCGCGAGTTCGCCGCCGCGATCGCCGCTCGCGATTGGATGGTGATCACCGGTGCCGGACCCGGGATCATGGAAGCCGGCATTGAAGGCGCGGGTGCCGACCGCTCGTTCGGCGTGAGCATCCGACTTCCATTCGAGACCGCCACCAGCCAGCTCGTCGCTGATGACCCCAAGCTCATCAACTACCGCTACTTCTTCACCCGCAAGCTCGCGTTCATCAAGGAAGCCGACGGCTTCGTGCTCCTGCCCGGCGGCTTCGGCACTCTCGACGAAGCGTTCGAGCTGCTCACGCTGGTCCAGACGGGAAAGGCGCAACCCGGACCGATCGTGCTCCTCGACGTGCCTGGCGGTACCTACTGGACCGATTGGCGCCTGTTCGTGGAACGCGAGCTGCTGGCCCGCAACTACGTCTCCGAGCACGACCTCGACATGGTCTTGATCACCGACGATGTCGATGTCGCGGTCGACGAGATCGTGGGGTTCTACGCCAACTATCACTCCCAACGATTCGTGGACGGTCGGCTCGTGCTCCG
>SHVJ01000065.1 GCA_009694295.1 Acidimicrobiia bacterium | reverse complement strand
GGGAGGCCGGCAGCCGGCATCTCCTCGATCAGCTTCTGGTGGCGCCGCTGCGTGGAACAGTCGCGCTCGCCCAACCACACGCCGTTGCCGTGCGTGTCGCAGAACACCTGCATCTCGATGTGGCGCGGGCGGGTCAGGTAGCGCTCGAGGTACGCCTCAGGCCGTCCGAAGTACGCGGTGGCTTCACGCGTGGCCGACTCGAAGGCGCTGGCCGCATCGTCGGCGCTGTTCACGATCTTCATGCCCCGGCCGCCGCCGCCGAAGGCCGCCTTGATCGCCACCGGCCAACCGAACTCCTCGCCGAAGGCGACGATGTCGTCGACGCCCGCGATCGGCTCGAGCGTGCCGGGCACCGACGTCACGCCGGACGCCGCCGCGGCCTTGCGGGACGAGATCTTGTCGCCCATCACATCGATCGCCTCTGGGGGCGGGCCGATCCAGGCGATGCCGGCGCTGGTGATCGCGCGTGCGAAGTCGGCGTTCTCGGAGAAGAACCCGTAGCCAGGGTGCACAGCGTCGGCACCGCTGGCCGCGGCGATCTCGAGCATGCGCTCCGTATTGAGGTAGCTCTCGGCCGCGGTCTGGCCGCCGAGTGCGTGGGCCTCGTCGGCGTAGCGGGTGTGGAGGGCGTCGCGGTCGAGGTCGGAGAACACTGCCACCGTGGTGATGCCGAGCTCGCGACATGTCCGCATGACGCGCACCGCAATCTCGCCGCGGTTGGCGATGAGGATCTTCGAAAGCACGGCAGCCCCTGAATGGTCGAACAGCGAGGTCGTATCCTACGGGTCGTGGCCGATGCACCCGCCAGCCGGCGGGGGCGCTGGCACCTCAAGCGCTTCGGCACCATCGACTCCACCAACCGTTGGTTGCTCGACGAAGCGCGGGCTGGCGCCGCCGACGGGCTCGTGGTGGTGGCCGATGAGCAAACTGCTGGTCGTGGCCGACGCGGCCGCACTTGGACCGCACCACCAGGGTCGTCGCTCCTCGTCTCGGTGCTCATTCGTCCGCGCCTCGACATCGGACATGCGCACCTGCTGACGATGGCCGCCGGGCTCGCGCTGCGCGCCGCCGTCGAGCACGCGGCGGGGGTGAACGCGGGCCTGAAGTGGCCGAACGATCTCGTGGTGAACGATCGGAAGCTCGCTGGGCTTCTCGCCGAGACGGAAATCTCAGCCAACGGCGAGCTCTCGGCCGTGGTGATCGGTGTCGGTTGCAACGTCGAATGGCACGACTTCCCGTCCGAGCTCGCCGAGGGCGCGACAGCTTGCAACCTCGAGGCCGGTCGGTCGATCGAGCGCGCCGACGTGCTCGACGCGTTCCTCGACGACCTCGCGCTCCGCCTCGACGATCTCGCCGCTGTGCCCGACTCGTACCGAAACGCGCTGGCAACGCTCGGTCGGCGCGTGCGCGTCGACCTCGGCACCCGCGTGCTCGAAGGGACCGCCACCGACATCGACGAGTCGGGTCAACTCATCGTCACCACCGACGGAACAACCGAGGTCGTAGCGGTCGGCGACGTCGTCCACTTACGCGACGCTTGACCCCCCGAAACGGGTGGGTGGTGGCGTGGTTACGGATCTTGGTCTTGGCGCACAAGCTCCTTGAACGCGGAAGCCAACTTCGCGGTGATGGGTCCGGGGGCGGCGATGTCGTGGTCGTCGACCCTGGAGATCGGATGCACCTCGCGAGTCGTCGACGTGAGGAACGCCTCGTCTGCGGTGGTGAGCTCATCGGGAGCTAGCGCGCGTTCTTCGACGGCGATGCCGAGGGTCTGCGCTAGCTCGAGCACAAGTGCTCGGGTGACTCCGAGCAGGCAACCAGAATCGGCCGGAGGTGTGAGCGCGACACCATCGTGCACGATGAAGAGGTTCGACCCGGTCGCCTCGCAGAGCTCGCCGCGGGTGTTGCAGAAGATCGCCTCACCCGCACCGTGTTCGTGCGCGTACGCCAACGCCCGAACGTTCTCGGCGTACGAGATCGTCTTCAACCCGGCCGTCGCGCCGTGCTCGTTGCGCGACCAGGGCACGTTCGCAACGGTTTCCGACGGCGGCCACGCCGTGATCGCGGTGGCCGCGATCACCACCGTGGGCGGGGAGTCGATGCGCTCCGAGCCAAGCGGTGCCAGGCCCCCCGTCACGGTGATGCGGAGGCGGGCCTCACGCAGATCGTTGGCCTCGAGTACGGCATCGCTCGCCGAACGCAACGTCGCGTCGTCGGGCACGACAAGCCCGAGGCCGGTACCCGAATGCACTAGTCGCTTGTAGTGGCGAGTCCAAGCAAAAGGCACGCCGTCGTAGACGCGCAGCGTCTCGAACACGCCGTCGCCCACCAACAGTCCGTGGTCAAACGGCGAGATGTGCGCCGCCTCCTCATCGATGAGCTCCCCATTGAGCGACACCTTCATCTTTGTCGCGCTCGCTCGGCCGCAGGGTACCTGCGGTCGCCCTTCGGGTCGCTCGCCGCTTTCATCTTTGTCGCGCGCACTCGGCCGACTCGTCGGTGGCGCCGGCCGCGGCCAACAGGCGCGCGGCCTTGAGCTCGGTCTCACGCCACTCCTTGGTCGGGTCGGAGTCGACGACGATGCCGCCGCCCACACCCAGCCGGGTCTGATCATCGGCCACGCTAAACGTGCGGATCGCGACCGCGAGGTCGCCTTGGTCGCGCTCGGTGTCGATCCACCCGATCGCGCCGCAGTACGCGCCGCGTCGCACGGGCTCCAGATCTTCGATGGCCTGGAGCACGCGTGGCTTCGGCGCGCCGGTCACCGACGCGGGCGGGAACGTGGCGCGCACGAGTCCGCCCGGGCCGACGCCGTCGCGCAGACGCCCGGTCACGGTACTCACGAGGTGAAAAAGGCCCGGGTGTGCCTCGATCGCGCACAGCTCAGGTACCTCGACCGATCCGTATTCGCACACGCGGCCGAGATCATTGCGGGCAAGGTCGACGATCATCACGTTCTCGGCCCGGTCCTTCGCGCTTGCACGGAGCCACTCGGCATCACGCGCCGTCCCCTTAATCGGGCGAGTCTCGACGTCGCGTCCACGCCACGCGAGGAAGCGCTCCGGAGAGGCCGAGACGACGGTGGCTGCAGATGCACCGGGGCGAGCCAGCGTGACGAGCGCGGCGTGTGGCGCGGGGTTGCGGAGCTCCAAGTTCCGGAACAGCGCGATCGGGTCGGCCGGCTCGTCCCAGATGAGCTGGCGCGTGAGGTTCACCTGGTAGCACTCGCCGGTTTCGATCAACGCAACAATTGCTCGCACGCCCGCTTCGAACTCTTCACGACCCAGCGTCGTGCGGGGTGTGCCGAGTCGCGTCGGCGGCCCCGACTCCGGGGCGCGCTCGATGAGGCGCTCCAGGCCCGCGCGGGCTGCCGAGGACCCGACGAAGCGGCTGGCGTCATCGGTGATCTCGAGGCGCGCGTCGTAGCGGGCGAGCAAGAGGTCGGGGAGAGTTGGGTCGACCGGGAGGCGGGGAGTGACCCGTTCGATCGCCCGGCCCAGGTCGTACGTGAGCACCCCCGCCCACCAACCGGGCGTGAGGTTGTCGAGCGCGGTGAGCGCGTCGACGCCCCGGGCCGCGACCACTTCGACGGGATCCGCAGTCACGACGGTCGCGCGTCCGGCGCGCACCACTACTGGCGTGGAGGCGAGCTCAGGGATCGGGGGCGCGGGGGCCACGTCCGGAGGGTAGGCGAAGTCGCCCTCATCAGAGGGGGCCTGACGGAGGGGGCCTGACGGAGGGGGGAGGGAGCCGAACGAAATGGCTTCGGTACGATGACTGCGCCATGGAGAACACCCCGTCGTCTCGTCGCGTCTTCGCGAGCCGCTACGCGATCGCGTTCGGTCTTGCCGCCGTCGTCATGGCGTTCTCGGTCATCGGGGCGAACTGGGTCTACGACAAGAAGATCGACAAGATCGGCCGAGTCCAGGTGCGAACCGCTCCGGCGCCGACCGCGGGTGCCAACTACCTGCTGATCGGGTCCGACACCCGCGCCTTCGTCGAGAACGCCGGCGAGAAGGAGGCGTTCGGGTCGGCCGAGGATGAGACCGGGCAGCGTTCCGACACGATCATGGTGATCCACGTCGAGCCCGGCGCGCAGAAGACGCTGCTGGTGTCGTTTCCACGCGACTTGTACGTCGAGATCCCGGGCGGCACCAATTGCCTCAACACCGTCGACGGTCGATGCATGAACAAGATCAACGCGGCGTTCACCATCGGGCGCGACAAGGTCATCGAGACGCTGCGGGTCAACTTCGGGATCGAGATCAACCACTACCTCGAGGTCGACTTCAAGTCCTTCCAGGGCGTCGTGAATGCGATCGGAAGCGTCCCCACCTACTTTCCATACCCCGCGCGCGACCTCGAGACGAACCTGAAGATCGCGCTGCCCGGTTGCAATCGGCTCAGTGGCCCGGATGCGCTCGCGTACGTGCGCTCACGCACCCTTGAGTATCTCGACGTGGGCGATCAGAAATGGGTGTCGGCCGATGCTGTCCCCGACATCAACCGCATCCTCCGCCAGCAGGCGTTCATCCGCTCGATGGCTGGATTGGCCGTGGCGAAGAGCCTGAACGATCCGTTCACGGCACTCGAGATCACCGACCGCGTCGTCGAGAACCTGAAGGCCGACCAGTCGCTCACGCGCGACGACATCGACTCGCTCGTCGTTGCGTTCCGCACGGTGAACCCCAAAGACCAGAGCGCGCTGAACATGCAGACTTTCCCGTGGGGCCCGGGTCCGGACCAGAGCGGCGCCAACGTCCTGTACCCCAGCGACCCCGCGTGGCGCGAGATGGCGCGGCGACTGGGCGAGTTTGGCACCGTCGCGACCACCAGCTCGATCGCGCCGTCGAGCGTGAAGCTTCGTGTTCTCAACGAGTCCGGCGCGACGGGTGCCGCGGGCGCCGCGCTCGACGAGCTCGCCAAGATCGGCTTCGAACGGGCCGGCGCGTCTGAAGGTGAAGGCGATCTCGAGCTCACGGAGGTGCGGTACGCGCGGGGTGCCGAGGAGCAGGGCAAGCTCGTGCTCTCGTACATCGATCCGAGCAGCGCTCGCCTGGTCCTTGATCCTTCCTTGAAGGGTGCCGATGTTGCCCTCGTGCTCGGGCACGACTTCGCCAGCATCCTCGTGCCTGAGACGCTCACCTCCACGACAGTCACCACGCCGGGCGACACCGGTCCCACGCTCGTCGCGCCCGAGGGGCTCACGCCCGCGCCGATCTTGAACGAGAGCGAGCTCGGCGAGCCCGCGCCCAAGACTCCGCCCTGCTGAGCCAATCCCATGAGCAGCAGAGAATGAGTCCGCAGCCCTCGGGGTTGGCCCGATGGGCCGCCGTCGTCGTCAACTACGAGAGCGGCGAGCTGCTCGCTGCGTGTGTGCAGTCGCTGCTCGAAGACACATCGGCTGGCGCGCCCGAGGTCGTCGTCGTCGACAACGGATCCACCGACGGCTCCGTTGCCGCGCTCCTTCGTGCCGCGCCCGATACGAGGGTGATCACGGCAGAGAATCGTGGGTACGCCAGTGCCGCGAACCTCGGGACGGCGGCGACGTCGGCACCCATCGTCGCGGTGTGCAACTGCGACCTGCGCGTCGAGCGCGGTACCGCGGGTGCTGTGCTCGCTCGGTTCGACGACGAACCCGACCTGGGTGCCGTCGGTCCGACTGTCCGCAATCCCGACGGCACGCGCTACCCGTCGGCCCGCGCGATCCCCAAGGTGGGCGATGCCGTCGGTCACGGGCTGTTCGGACTCTTCAAACCCGACAACCGCTTCACACGTCGATACCGCGAGCTCGATGCCGACCCCACGCTTCCGCGCGACGTCGGGTTCGTTTCGGGCGCAGCGATCTGGCTGCGCCGCGCCGCACTCGATGCGATCGACGGGTGGGACGCCGGCTACTTCATGTACGTCGAGGATGTCGACCTGTGTTGGCGTCTGCGTCAGCACGGCTGGCGCGTCGCGTACGAGCCCGGTGGTGAGGTCGTGCACGTGCAGGGCGCGAGCACTCGTCACCATCCGTACCGGATGCTCGTGGCCCATCACCGGTCGTTGTTCCGGTTCGCCGCGAAGCGTTGGCACGGATGGCGACGCATCCTGCTCGTGCCTACCGCGGGCTTCCTCGTGCTACGCACCGGCCTGGCCGCCGGGGCGCACGCGCTCCGCCGGGGTCATGCCCGCCCCAGTTCGCTGACACCCACCGGGTAGCCTCGGCACGTCATGGCAAGAAACCGCAACAAGTACTCCCGCGCCCGCGTACGCGCCAAGGTCCGGCGCCCCAAGCGCCGTGGCGGCGCGCGCTGGTACTACGGCGCACTTGCGTGCATCGTGATCGCTGGTATCGCCGGCATCACCTTGTCTGCCACTTCTTCCGAGACGCCGCCCCTCGCCGGGATCGACCCCGCTACCCAAGACTTCTTCGATCACTGGCACGAGGCCCTGGGCGTGAACGTCTGCGGGCAGTGGCTCGGTCGAGCAAGCACCTTCGAGGATGTAGCCGGCACCACCGTGCGCTCGGGCCTCCACACTCACGCCGATGGTTTCATCCATATCCACCCGTTCACCGCCGCCGACGGCGGCAGCAACGCGACGCTGGGGCGGTACTTCCACAACGGTGGGTGGGACCTCTCCGAGGACTCGTTCAACGTGTGGGAAGGGCCAGCGATCCAACCGGCCACGACGCAATGGTCGAACGGCGACACGTGCCCCGCCGGCTCCGAGATGGCCGGCCGCAAGGGTGTCGTGAAGTGGTCGGTCGACTGCGTGAAGCGCACGGGCAACCCGGCCGACTACAGGCTCGAGGACCTTCGGGTCGTTGCGCTCGCGTTCGTGCCGAAGGACGAGAAGATCGGCGTCCCGTCGAACGCGTTCGAGACGCCCGCGGCCGACAGCGACACGGACAATCCAAAGGCGCTGAACGTCAAGACGTGCGGCACCGCAGGCCCCGGCGGTACAACCAGCACATCGTCGGTCACCACGTCGTCGGGAACCGACACCACCACCACGACCAGCACGCCGGCCACGACGACCACGTCGGTCTCCACCACGCCGTGAAAGCCGTCGTGCTCGTCGGCGGCGAAGGCACGCGCCTGCGCCCGCTGACGTCCACGACACCCAAGCCGCTCCTCCCGATCGCCGGGCGTCCGCTGGTGGAGCGCCAGCTCCTCTGGTTGGCCGCGCACGGCGTCGACGAAGTGGTGCTGTCGCTCGGGTACCTGCCCGACGCGTTCGTCGAGCACTTTCCGGGCAATGAGTTCGCTTCGATGCGCCTCATCTACGCCGTCGAACAGGAACCGCTCGGTACCGCCGGTGCGATCCGCTTTGCCGCGGAGCAGGCCGGGATTGAAGAGCGCTTCGTGGTGTGCAACGGCGACGTGCTCACCACGCTCGACCTGCGCGCGTTCGTCGAATTCCACCTTGAGCACGGCGCCGCGGCGACGATTCACCTGTCGCAGGTCGTGGATCCGTCGGCGCTGGGTGTCGTGCCGACGTACGACGATGGTGAGGTGAAGGCGTTCATCGAGAAGCCCGCCGCCGGCACCGCTCCGTCCAACTGGATCAACGCCGGCACCTATGTGCTCGAGCCCGAGGTGCTGGAGCGCATCCCGCCGGCGCTGGCGACATCGATCGAACGCGAGACGTTCCCGCGACTGCTGGAAGACCGTGGCCGCCTGTACGCCCTCGCCACCGACGACTACTGGCTCGACGTGGGAACGCCGGAGAAGTACCTCGAGGCGCATGCCGACGTGCTCGGTGGGCGCATCGGCAGCTCACCCGTGCCCGACGCGCGTGAGGAAGCACCGGGTGTGTGGGTGCAGGGCGACGTCGACCTCGCCAGCGAAGCGTCGCTCGAGGCGCCGGTGCTGATCGGAGAAGGTGTGGCCGTCGCCGCCGGTGCTCGCGTCGCCGGATCGGCGATCGGTGCCGGATCATCGGTCGGGCCCGACGCGGTCGTCGATCGTTCCGTCCTGCTCACCGGCGTACGTCTCGCGCGCGGTGCGCTCGTTCGGGAGTCGATCCTTGGGATCGACGCGGTCGTCGAGGAGGGCGCCTCGGTGCTCGACTTCTCGATCGTCGGCGCGGGCGCGAACGTTCCTGCCGGCACGACGCTGACCGGCGATCGCGTCCCGGTCGCCGCGCCCGCGGGCTGAGGTCGGCCATGCGTGTACTTGTCACCGGAGGCGCGGGCTTCATCGGCTCGACGTTGGTCGACCGTCTGTTGGCCGAGGGCTACGACGTCGATGTCGTCGACGACCTGTCCACCGGTTCGCTCGGCAACCTGGCCGACGCGCGGGCGCAACTGCAGCAGAAGATGACGTTCCAACGCCTCGACGTTCGTTCCGACGCGATGCGCGAGCTCATCCTGCACCGCAAGCCCGAGGTCGTGTACCACCTCGCCGCGCAGGCCGACGTACGGGTCTCAGTCACCAACCCGATGCTCGATGCCGAAGTGAACATCATCGGTTCGCTGAACGTGATTCAAGCCGCGCTCGACGCTGGTGCGCGCAAGGTGGTGTTCTCGGGATCCGGCGGCACCCTGTACGGCGTCCCCGACGCCATGCCGACGCGCGAAGGTCACCCGCAACGACCGCTGTCGCCGTACGGAGTCTCGAAGAAGGCCGTCGGCGACTACCTGCACTACTTCCGCGAGATCCACGGGCTCGAGTACTCGGTGCTTGCGCTCGCGAACGTGTACGGACCGCGCCAAGACCCCCATGGCGAAGCGGGAGTGATCGCGATCTTTGCGGGAAAGCTGCTTGCTGGTGAGCGCCCGACGATCTTCGGCGACGGTGAGCAGACACGCGACTTTGTGTTCGTCGACGATGTCGTCGATGCATTCGCACGCGCGATCGACAAGGCCGACGGGCTCATCGTGAACATCGGCAGCGGCATCGAGACCAGCGTCCAGCAGCTGTTCGACCTCATGGCCGCAGCCACCGACTATCCCGAGCCCGCTCGGTACGCGCCGGCACGCGCCGGCGAGCTGCGCCGCTCGGCTCTCGATCCCGGTCGCGCCGCGATCCACCTCGGCTGGAAGCCCTTCACCACGTTGGAAGAAGGCACCACCCGCACCGTCGACTACTTCAGGAACCCGCCCGAGTAATCCCGGGACCTGTCTGGGGTTCTTGGCACGTTGACGCTCGCTCTGCGAGCGTCAACGTGCCGAAAAACCGTTAGGCGAAGCGGCGGAGGTCGTCGAGCGGGATGGGTGGGCGTTCGCGGGGTGTGTAGTCGGGGTCGGGGTGGCCTACCAACACCAGGGCGTGGGGGAGCCACTCGGCGGGGAGCTCGAGCGCGTCTCGGGCGGTCTCGGGGCAGAAGATCGGTGCGGCCACCCAGCACGACGCCAGACCGGCGTCGGTCGCGGCGAGCATGAGGTTCTCGACGGCGGCGCCGAGCGAGAGCAGTGCCATGCCCCACTCCGCCCGTTGACGCGCCGCGTCGGGATAGCGATCGAGTCCGTCCCAGGTGAGGCAGCCGAGGATGAGCGCGGGCGCGCTGCTGAGCCGTTCGGAGGACGCGGTAACGAGCTCGTCGATGCGGTCGTCATCGCTGCCATCGCCCCGCAGGTCTTCACGCCAGCGCTGCCCCATGCCGTGCCCAAGTGCGCGCTTGGCGTCGTCGGTGTCGACGATCACCCATCGCCACGGGCGCGAGTGATGCGGTGCCGGTGCAAGGCACGCGGCCTCGACCAACGCGTCGAGCAGCGTGCGATCCACCGTGTCTGGGCGGAACGCGCGGATCGAGCGCCGCGCCTCCAGTAGGTCAGGCACGGTGACCTGGCTCATCGGAACAGGTCGTCGGCGGGGTTGCGCACGAGCTCGCGCGCGGATCCCTCGCGTAGCCACGACGGGTGGAGGCCGCGCACGATCGCCGCGGGCACGGCGAGCGCCTTGCCCATCACGAGCTCGGCTGCGCTCGCAACCTCGTCGGCGAGGGCGACCTCGGTTACCTGGAGCTCACGACCATGAGCGTCGGGCTGGCCGCGAAGATCGAGCACGGCGGCGAGTCCGGCAACACCGATCGCAACGTCGGTGAGGCCCATGCGCCACGGGCGACCAAACGTGTCGGACACCACGACGGCGACCTCCACGTCGTACCGAGCGCGCAGCGCGTCTCGCACATGACGGGCAGACCGGTCGGAGTCGAGCGGGAGCAGCGCGGCATATCCGTGTTCGACGTTCGACAGGTCGATGCCGGCGTTCGCGCAGACGAAACCGTGACGCGTCTCGCTGATCACGAGGTCGCCGCGCCGACGCACGATGCGCACTGATTCCGATTCGACGAGCGCAAGACGCGCCTCGCGATCGTCGGGATCGAGCTCGACGATCCGCCCCTCAGCCTTGGAGACCACCTTCTGCGTGACGACGAGACAGTCGCCGGCTTCCAGCGGTGTGCCCTGAACGGTCGCCGCGTCGGCGATCAGCACCGCAAGCTCGTCGCCGGGGTGCACCTCGGGCACACCCTCGACGGGGATGACCGTGATCGTCACGCCACGGCAGCGAGCGTCTCGCGGGCGAGTGCCGCCGCGACCCGAGCGTCACGCATGAGCGTGTCGGCCACCACGGCGCGGACGCCGAGCGCCTCGACGGCCGGTGCGTGCGCAGCATCGGCGCCGTCGATCACCAGCGCCGAGCAGAACTCTCGGTACTCACGGGCGACGCCCACGCACGACACCTCGATACCGAGCGGACCCATGAGGCGGTCGGCGGGGCCCCGCACCGGGCGTCCACCGATGATCGGACTCACGCCCACGACGCGGTCGCGACGGGCCACGAGCAGATCGCGCACCCCGGGCACGGCAAGGATCGGTCCGATCGAGATGACGGGGTTGCTCGGGCACACGAGGATCGTCTCGGCCTGCTCGAGTGCATCGAGTACGCCCGGCCCGGCCACGGCATCATCCGCGCCGTCGAAACGTACGGACACCACCGGCGGCTCGGCACGGTGGCGCACGAACCAGTCCTGCATGGCGAGCTCTTCGGTCCCGGTTTCGAGCTCTGCGGTGATCTTCGTAGCGATGGGGTCGTCGCTCATCGGCAGGAGGCGCGTGTGCAGGCCCCACGCCGCGGCGATCTCCGCAGTCACCGCCGACAGTGGCGCGCCCGCGCGCAGACGCTCGGTGCGGAACAGGTGGGTGGCGAGATCGCGGTCGCCGAGCCGGAACCAAGTAGGGATGCCGTAGCGGTCGAGCGCGTCCATGGTGTGGAAGGTCTCGCCAGCCAAGCCCCAGCCGGTCTCGGCGTTGTGCGCGTCGGCGAGCGTGTATGTGACGCTGTCGAGATCGGGACTCACGTGCAGCCCGTGGAAGATGTCGTCGTCGCCGGTGTTGACGACTGCTGTTACCTGCTCGGGGGGCACCACCGCCACGAGCCCGCGCAAGAAACGCGCCGCCCCGACACCGCCCGCCAACGCCGTCAGCATGGTCAGAGGCTACCGACTCACGACCTGGGGTCCTCACGGCGAGACTCGCAAGCCGTTCGCCGAGGTGGAGTGCAGCGGCCCGGCGCGAAGCGCCGAGAGCGAGAAGGGTGAGCGAGTGACCGTTGAACGCACAACGCACAAGGCCCCCGCGGGGGATACCCGCGGGGGCCTTGTGACGAACCTGACGGAGATGCTCAGGCGTTGGACTTGGCGTCGACCTTGGACTTGGCGTCCACCTCGGTCTTGGATCCGGTCTTGGATCCGGTCTTGGATCCGGTCTTGGATCCGGTCTTGGATCCGGTCTTGGATCCGGTCTTGGATCCGGTCTTGGATGCGGCGCTGGTCGCGCCAGGCGCACGTCGCGCGAGCGCCTGGGCGCGGGCCTGCACCCGGTCGACCAACGGCTCGACGCGCACGGCGAAGTCGCCGATCAGCGGCTCCACGCGGTCGGACACGCGGGTGATCACGGGCTCGACGCGCTCACGCACCTCGTTGCCGATGACCTCGAGCTGCTCCCAGGCGCGGCGGGCACCCTGCTCGGCGGTCGTGCGGACGTCCTTGAACGACGTGCCGACGAGAGTCTGCGCTTCTTCGGCGCGGGTCTTGGCGGCCTGGTACCCGAGGACGCCTACGCCCACGGCGAGGGATGCGCCCTCACGCACACGCTGCTTCAC
>SHVJ01000064.1 GCA_009694295.1 Acidimicrobiia bacterium | reverse complement strand
TTCGGGCCGATCTCTCCATCCCCCTGAGCTTTCCGGCCGAGGTGGAACGCGCCGCGCTCGCCGCAGCCGGTCGAACCATCACGCCCCGAGCAGACCGCATCGACGCGCGCGACATCGAGTTCCTCACCATCGACCCGGCCGGGAGTCGAGACCTCGACCAGGCGTACTTCGCAGAGCGTACGAAGACGGGAATCCGGGTCCGGTACGCGATTGCCGACGTTGCGAGCTTCGTCACGAGTGGCGACCTGGTGGACCGCGAGGCTCGAACGCGGGGCGCGACCATCTACCTACCCGACCGTCGCGCCGGCCTTCACCCGGAATGCATCGCTGAGGATGCTGCGAGTCTTCTGCCGCGAGTCGAGCGGCCGGCGCTGTTGTGGACCATCGAGCTCGACGGCGAAGGTGCGCCGACCGAGTGGAGGCTCGAGCCAGCCATCGTTCGCAGCCGAGAGGCCATGACGCACCACCACGCTCAGCAAGCGATCGAGCGCTGCACTGCGAACGAGTCGCTCGCGCTCTTGCGAGAGATCGGCGAGCTACGCCAGAAGCAAGAACGGCTTCGGGGAGGCGTGAGCATCTCGCCGCCGTCACAGGAAGTGACACGCGTCGGCAACGACTTTGAGCTCGCGTACGAAATGACGCTTCCCGTCGAGAAGTGGAACGCCCAGGTCTCGCTCCTCGCGGGCATCTGTGCCGCGTCGACCATGATCGATGGCGGCGTCGGCATCGTGCGAACGCTTCCCCCGCCCAGCGACGGAGTGGTGCAACGCTTGCGGCGCGCTGCCCACGCGCTCGGGATCGTCTGGTCCGACGATCAGTCCTACGCCGATGTGGTGCGTGGCCTGGCGTCAAACAACCCGGCCCATTCGGCGTTCCTCACCCAAGCACTCGACGCGCTACGTGGCGCGGGATATTCCGTCATCGATTCGAGCACGGTGTCCCCACCCACGCACGCAGCGATCGCGGCGCCGTACGCGCACGTGACCGCGCCGCTGCGTCGACTCGCCGACCGATTCGCCAACGAGATCGTGCTGGCGTTGTGCGCCGAACAGCAGCCGCCGGCGTGGGCCACCGAACCGCTTGCCGATCTCCCCGAGATCATGCAAGACGCCGATCGCCGTCAGAAGGGCGCAGCGCGCGCAGTCGTCGATCTTGCCGAGTGTCTCGTGCTCCGCGCGCACGTGGGTCAGACGTTCATGGGCGCGGTGATCGATGTGGAGGGAGATCACGCGACCGTGTTGCTCAGCGATCTGCCGGTGATCGCTGCACTCGACGTCGACGATCTCGTACTGGGAGCGTCGGTCGAGCTGCAACTGGCAGCCGTCGATCTCGACGCCCGACGGTTGGAGTTCTCGCTCCCCTAGCGCGCGTCCGACGCGCTGCTGCGGGTGGATGAGGCCTTCGACGCCGCGCTGCGCTTCCGCAATTTCACGGCCAGCGCTTCGTCGCCCCGTTGCCGGGCGATCCACCCCAGGCGCCGGAAGTGCAGCTCGAGCGGCGGCACGTGCTCGGTCAGGGTTTCTTGCTCGGTGGCTTCGACGAGTTGCCAGAGCAGGAACTCGGCGGCATCGAGGTCGCTCTCACCGATAAGGGCCTCGACGGTCGGAATCCATTCGGTGTGGTGGCGACCGAGGTGCTCGCCCGGGCCGTCCTCGTGGTCGTGTGCCTGCTCGACGCAGAAGTCGCAACGTTCGCCGTACCCGATGACGATCCCGCACCGGCGACAGCGCCGTGACGCCGCCGCGGTGCCGTAGGCGCCGCGTTCGTTCCCCAGCGGGAGCGATCTGTGGACTGCCATGTTTGATTACCTGACGATGAGGATCTGGCCGAGGTGTGGGTACCAGGGGGGTCCCTGTGGAGAACCTACCCCTTCACCCCCACTGGGACCAAATGCAACAGGCGTTCCGTTGAGCTACTCGCCCTCGTTGGACCTCTTGGATGAGCCGCCTCCCGACGCTGTGCACGACGCCATCAGTCGATTCTTCGGTCTCCGCTTCAGATCGGTCGGGCGAAATGCCGATACCTGCGCGGGAGGCCGTCTCGGGTGGGGTCAGAGGACCTGGAGGAAGGCGCATCGCCGATGCGTCAGGGCGCCAGGCACTGTTGAAGGCGGACAATGAGACTCCGACCGGCGCCGCGGGAGGGTGATCGTCGATTCGACGGTCGGGGGCGCAGGGGCGAACAAGGCTCGGCGCTGGTCGAGCTTGCTGTGGTCCTTCCCATCCTCTTGATGCTCGTGTTCGGGATGGTCGAGTTCGGTATCGCGTTCAACGACAACATCGCCTTGCGCCAAGGCGTCCGAGAGGCCGCTCGCCAGGGTGCAGTCGGGAACATGGGGCCCACCTTCACGACGGGCGCCCCGTGCCATCTCACCGGGGCTTCCACGGCTTCCGCCAATGTGAAAAGTCTCATGTGCCTGGCGAAGAGTCGCATCGGCCTGGATGGCAACGATGTCCGCGTCAAGGTCCTCTCGGTCAAGGCGGACTTCACGAGCATCGGCACATTCGCGAAGGCGGACTCGATCATCGTCTGCGCGCAGTATCCACTCGAAAGCATCACGTCGATGTTCAGCGTCTTCTTCGGAGGAGCGCAGTTGCGTTCAAAGACCACGATGCGCATCGAGCTTTCCGACTTGGTGGCAACCGGGGGCGAGGAGACGGCCCCTACAGGAGGTGACTGGTCGTGGTGCACCGTCTCATCCGAGTCCCCGTGAGGAAGGCCCACTCATTTCGCTCCGATGAGTCCGGTGTGGTGCTGGTGTTCACCGTGATCGTCATGAGTTTGATGATGGCGCTCGCGGCGCTTGTCATCGACCTCGGCAATGCACGCCAACAGGACCGCCAAGCAGAGGCGGCTGCTGATGCTGCTGCGTTGGCCGGCGCGCAAAGGCTTGAAGACTTTGGCTCGACGTTCACCGGCTCGACTTCGCAATGGGCAGAGATCAATGCCGCGGTGAAGAGCTTCGCCACGGTCAACTTTGGTGTAGCCGCGTCTTCCTGGATCGGATGCTCCGACTCCAAAGCACTTACGTACCATCCCGACGCAGGCAACTCAAACAGCTGCATTTCCGCCGATCTCGCGTACTGGCCACCCGCGCTTCCCAATGAGGCGTCTCTCACCAATCGCATTCGCGTTCAACTTCCTGAACACTTGGTCGAGACCGGGTTCGGGAAGGCCATCGACCAGGATTCCTTGTCGGTGTCCGCCGCGGCGGTGAGTGCTGTCACGCGGGCCACGACGTCAGCCACGACGACGGTCATCGAGGAAGAGGCTGGTGGACCATGCGCGTTGTGCGTGCTGGGTCCGGAACTTTCGCTCGATGGGCAGAACGGCGACATCACAGTAAGGGGCGGGAACGTTGTCGTGAACTCGACCGCAACGACTGGCGCGAGCCTGCACTCGAACGGGCACGTCAAGGTCCTGGGTGGGGGCACCATCGGCGGCCCTAGTGCTCCCGGCAACTTTTCGGGGTCGGGCTTCTCCCCCGCGCCGACGAACCTCGCCCCAGTCTCGGATCCGCTTGCGGCCGTGCCCGCCTGCGGAACGGGTTCGACGTGCCCGACGAACAGCGGTGGGAGCAGTTCGACGTTGAACCCCGGCATCTACACGAACATCTCTGGATCGCACACGCTGAACCCTGGCATCTACATCGTCAAGAACATGATCACGCTGAACGGCAACGACTTGCTGGTCGGCAGCGGCGTGATGCTGTATCTCGCGTGCTCCAGCTACCCGAACCCGTGCACTACAGGCCAGGCCGGCGCGTGGATCAAGGCGACGGGCAACGGGGCAATGCGCTTGAAGCCTCCGACAGCTGCGCAGTGCGCGTCCAATAGCGCCATCTGCCCGTATGTCGGACTCAGCATCTTCGCGGATAGAAACAACACCGCGACCTCGACGTACCGTGGCAACGGCACGAATGAGAACGGACTGAACAACGGCGGGGCTGGGACCTTCTACCTGAAGTCGGGCACGCTCGACCTGCGAGGGAACGGCTACACCTTGTCGAGTCAGATCGTGGTGAACTTCCTGACGATGGAGGGCAACCCATCGGGCGTGAGCGTCGTCTATGACCTGTCGCAGAACGTGCCGCTCACCCACTCGGTGGAGTACACGACCTCGTCGAGCGCCCAGTCGTTCGACTCCGGAGGACTCGTCGGCTAGCGGCGGTACTTCTTGCAGTCGGGCTGCCGGGATTCGAACCCGGGACCTTTGGTCCCCCAGACCAACGCGCTAACCAAGCTGCGCCACAGCCCGCGATGCTTGGTGCTGCACCGGGACGACGATGCTACTGGCCGGGTGTGGCGTGGCTCAGAGTTGGCCGATGAGCCAATCGATGCCCTGCCCGAGGCGATACAAGAGGTAGACGCCGAACACCACGATGAGCAGCTTGATGTGCCATGGAATCGCGCGCAGGCGTCTCGCTCGCCCGCTTTCGACGTCGGCGGGCTTGCCGCACGTTGGACAGGTGCCGTCGGTGCGAACCGTCGAGGGAGAGAGAAATCGATCGCAGTGCGTGCACCAAGGCATGGTCAGGCCCCTGCTTCACGCACCGTCACGCGCTCCGTCTCCGGACCCGCAGCTTCATGGGGGTGGGGCCGAGGTTGAGGCCCTCCCGGAGCTTGCGTTCGAGGTATCGGAGGTAGGTCTGGGGTAGCTCGTGGGTAGCGAACAAGGTAAAGGTGGGCGGATCGGTCGCCCCTTGCGTCGCGTAGAGGATGCGCGGCCGGGTGCGACGTCCCGTTGGTGGCGGATGGCTCGCCTGGGCCTCTTGGAGCAGGCGGTTCAACGTCGAGGTCGAGACACGCGTGTGATACGCCGCCTCGGCTTCGCGCAGCGCCGGGAGCAGTCGCAGCACACCGCGCCCAGTGAGCGCCGAGATCTTGAGCACGGGTGCGTACGACAGGAACGCCAGGCGATCGGCCACGTCGACAAGCACGTTGCGCCGTCGGTCAGCATCGTCGATCACATCCCACTTGTTGAGCACCACCACGACCGCGGTGCCCGCGGCGTCGATCCGTTCGGCCAAGCGCTGGTCCTGGTGCGTGACTCCGGCCGACGCGTCGATCACGAAGAGCGCAGCATCGGCCCGGTCGACGGCGTCGAGGGCTCGTACGACACCGAAGTACTCCGTCGGTTCACCCTCGCGACTTCTCCGGCGCATTCCGGCGGTGTCGACGATCCGCAACGGGCCGTCGGGGGTATCGAGGATCGTGTCGATGTCGTCACGGGTGGTTCCGGGTTCGTCGTGGACCACGACGCGCTCGTCTCCCAAGAGCTTGTTGAACAGCGTCGACTTCCCGACGTTCGGGCGACCGACGATCGCCACCGCGAACATGTGGTCTTCTTCCACGACGGGCGCATCGGGGACGACTTCGGGCAGCGCGGCGAAGATCGCATCGAGCAGTTCGCCGGCGCCGCGTCCGTGTGCAGCCGATACCGGGAACGGGTCGCCGAGTCCGAGTCGGGCGAAGGCCCACGCCTCGGGTTCTTGACGATCCCCATCCACCTTGTTGGCGACGACGAGCACCGGCTTCTTCGCCCGCTGGAGCACGCGCGCCACTTGAGCATCCTCTTCGACCGCGCCCACGACCGCGTCAACGACGAGCACCACGACGTCGGCCTCGCGAATGGCGCGCTCGGCCTGCGCACTCACCTGGCGAGTGAGCTCATGCGCGTCATCGCTGATCGCTCCATCGGGGAGCCATCCCCCGGTATCGACGACGAGGAAGCTGCGGTCGCGCCACGCCGCCACGAGCTCTTTGCGGTCACGGGTGACCCCTGGGTGCTCCTGCACGATGGTGGCGCGTCGACCGACCAGACGGTTGACGAGCGTCGACTTGCCGACGTTCGGGCGACCGACCACCGCCACGACGGGCAGCGCCGCCGAAGTCGTGCTCATCGTGCCGCCACCGCGGCGACGAGCGACGCGCCATCAGTGGGTACGACCTCCACCGGCAACGGCAGCTCCGTGACCTCCGAGCCGTCGAGAAACCGACCGTTCGACAGGGCAACGTCCGGGAGCAGGTAGCGGTCCTCTGGAGGCTGGCCTCGCAACGCAGCGGCCACATCGCTCCCGGTCATCAGACCGGTCACCGCGATGTTGCCGCCGAAGAACTGATTCGGCACTGTCACGAGCCGCAACGGTGCTTCGGTCGTGCGCGCCAGATCCGTGAGGAGCGGATCGAGCACACGCGCGCCGTACTCGCCGGTGATGATCGCGATCGGGCGGGTGTGGTCTCGCTCATCGGTGACCGAGAGCGAGCGCGGCGCGCGGTAGCCCCACGATGGCGCACCGTCGACCGAGCTGAAGAACCCGGTGTGCGGAACCGGTGGCGCCGGGTTCGTTCCGTCGAGCGCGCCGGCAACTTCGGCCGCGAAGACGCGAGCCATGCCGATCCCGTTCTCCTGTTGCGGGAAGCCGTCGTACTCGTCATGGTCGGGAAACACGCGCCCGGCCATCAGGTAGTACTCGTCGGCGGCAAACACGAGGCGACGGTCGAGCGCGTCGAGGTAGCGGACTTGCCAGCGCTCCACCACGTCCAGGACCGCGACTGCTTCATCAGTCGTGTGGAAGCGAAGATCGGGCTCGGTCGTGTGATCACTCACGCCGAGCGGCACGAGTCCGAGCGACGCAAGTCGTGGGTACTCGTCGAGCACGCCGAGCATCGTGTCCTCGAGGGCCGATCCGTCGTTGATCCCCGGGCACACCACCACCTGACCATGAACCTCGGTCCCGGCGTCGAGCAGCGCTCGCAGCCAGCGCAGGCTCGTGGCACCCCGCGGGTTGCGCAGGAGTCGAGCCCGGAGTGCGGGATCGGTGGCATGGATGCTCACGTAGAGCGGACCGAGGCGCTCGGTGATCACGCGCTCCAGGTCGGCTTCCGTGAAGCGGGTGAGCGTCGTGAAGTTCCCGTAGAGGAACGACAACCGATAGTCGTCGTCCTTCACGTACAGGCTGCGCCGCATCCCCTTCGGGAGCTGGTAGATGAAGCAGAACGGACAGTGGTTGTCGCAGGTGCGAACCCGGTCGAAGACGGGGCTCGCGAGCTCGATCCCGAGCGGTTCACCCGGCATCTTCTCGATTGCGACGGCGCGCTCCATTCCCCCGCGGCGCACTTCGAGATCGACGTGGGCCTCATCGGTCTGGAGGTGATATCGGATGACGTCGCGCACGGCTTCGCCGTTCACAGTGAGCAACTCGTCACCGGCCACCAATCCGGCCGTTGCAGCAGGAGAAGCGGGCGCGACCGCCACAACTCGTGCGGTCGGCATATGGCGAGTCTACGAGGCCGAGAAGGCAGAAGTACCCTCGAACCATGCCTGTTGAGCGCGTCTTGCTTGCTGAGCCGCGCGGGTTCTGTGCAGGCGTTGAGATGGCGATCAAGGCGTTGGCCTGGATGGTGCGCGTCTTCGAGCCGCCGGTGTACTGCTACCACGAGATCGTCCACAATCGCCTCGTCGTCGACCGCTTTCGTCAGCTCGGAGTTGTCTTCGTGGACGATGTCGCGTCGGTGCCCGCCGGTGCTCCGCTCATGCTCTCGGCGCACGGTTCTGCGCCTGAGGTCGTCGAGGAAGCGAGATCAGGCAACCGCTTCGTCGTGAACGCCGTGTGCCCGCTCGTCACCAAGGTGCACCACGAGGCGAAGGTGCGCGCGGGCAAGGGCTACACGATCCTCTACGTCGGTCATGCGGGACACGACGAGGCTGTGGGCACACTTGCCGTAGCGCCGGAGAGCATCCGGTTGGTCGAACGGCCCGACGACCTGGGTGCCGTGGTCGAGTCGGTCGAGGATCCGACGCGCGTTGCTTTGCTGGCCCAGACGACGCTCGCCCTGCACGACTGGGAGGGCATCATGAACGACGCCCGCGAGACGTTCCCAGACTTGTGGACGGCAACTCGCAACGACCTCTGCTTCGCAACCACGAACCGACAAGCGGCCCTGCGCTCCATCGCGAACGTGGCTGATGCCGTCGTGGTCATCGGGAGCTCGAACTCGTCGAACACGATCGCGCTGGCCCAGGTCGCCCGTGAGGCTGGCTGCGATCACGTATTGCGGATCGACGGACCTGATGAGCTCGACCTCTCGTCATTGGGCGATGCCCGGATTGTCGGTGTGACGGCTGGGGCGAGCGCGCCGGAAGACGTCGTGCGAGCTGTTGTCGACAAGCTGAACCCGAGCGAGGGCGTCGAACCGGTCTTCGTGACCGACGAAGACGAGTACTTCCCTCCCCCACGTGAGCTCCGGGAGCTCGTGCCCGTCGTCGACGTGCTTGCGGCGTTGATGCTGGCCGGCGACCCACAGCAGGCTCGTGCCGGCGGTGGACCATTCGTCGAGGACCGCAGCGTCGATGCTTCAGCTGCTCTGGCGCACCTCAGCGGGAGCTGACACCCCGACTTTGGCGCGTGCGTCGTCGAAGCATTCCTGGAGCTGCACGCGCAAAGTCTGTGTGAGCTGACTGATGTCAGCGCGACGACGTGCGCCCTGTGACCAGTCGGGAGGCGCGATCGGCGCTCCGATCACCACGACCACCCGTCTTATGCGCGGCAGGAGCTTGCCCGGCGCCATGATCTCTTCGCTGCCCCCGATACCCACGGGGATGATCGGCACCCCGTGCTTCAGGGCCAGGTACGCCGCGCCATCGTGCATGTCGCCGAGCACAGGACCCGGGCTGCGGGTTCCTTCCGGGAACACGCCAACCGGTTCGCCGTCAGTGAGCGCCGCTTGCGCGGCACGGAGCGCAGAACGGTCGGTGGACTCGCGATTTACGGGAATGGCCGCCAGCGCGCCGAAGAACCGTCGGCCGATCCACGTGGTGAATAACTCCTGCTTCGCCATGAAGCGGATGCGGCGGCGCGTGATGTATGCCGCGAACGGGATGTCGAGGATTGACCGGTGTGAAGGGGCCACGATGTAGACGCCCTTCGGGGGTACGTGTTCGTAGCCAAACACGCGAACTCGAAACACGACCTTGAAGATCGAGAGCACAAACGCGCGGAACACTCGGTAGAACATCAGTCGGCCTTCGTCGCCGCTCTGACCCGCTGCACGATGTGGTCGACGACCTCGGTCACTGAACGCCCGGTCGTGTCCATCGCTTCCGCGTCAGGCGCAGCTTTGAGCGGCGAACTCTGACGGCTGCTGTCGAGGTGGTCTCGGCGAGCGAGATCGTCACGCACCTCGGCGACATCGACCTCACGCTGGGCATCGTGCTCGTCGCGCTGGCGCCGTCGTGCTCGTTCGTCGTCGGAGGCGGTGAGGAAGACCTTGACCGTCGCGTCCGAGAACACCACGGTGCCAATGTCGCGGCCTTCGACTACGCCCCCGTGACGGGCTTCCACCCACGAGCGCTGGCGGTCGACGAGCACCGATCGAACCTCGGGATGCGCCGAGACAGTCGACACCGCGCCGGTCACCTCGGGACCGCGAATCGCGCTCGTGACGTCGACACCATCGAGCAGCACGCGCTCGCCGAGATCTACCGCCACGTCTCGCGCTATCTGTGCGCATGCTGCGGCGTCGTGCGGATCGGCTCCGCGTGCGAGCACCGCTTGGGTGACGGCCCGATACATCGCCCCGGTGTCGAGCACATCGAGACCAAGGGCGTCGGCCACACCGCGAGCCACCGTTGACTTCCCGGAACCCGAAGGACCGTCGATCGCGACGACCACACTCATGCGAGAACCTTCATTTCGCTACGGTGAGTCGCTCGAGATCCTGCGCGAACTCCGGGTACGAGACCGCGACGCTTCCCCACTCTTGAATGTGGCTCTCCCCTTCGAGTGCGTTCCCGGCGACTGCGATGGCCATGGCGACGCGATGGTCGCCGTGACTCGTGCACGTGGCCGCGTGCGGTCGGCCGCCATGTACCAGCAGACCGTCGGCGGTCGCGTCCACGCGTACGCCCAGCTTCGTGAGCTCCTGTTCGACCGTGGTGATCCGGTTGCTCTCCTTCACGCGCAGCTCGGCGGCGTTCGTGATCTCGGTCGCGCCATCGGCAAAGGCCGCGGCAACCGCGAGCACTGGCACTTCGTCAATGATGGGCTCGCTGCACTTGAAGCTCGCTGCGTGGAGGTCGGTGGCACGAACTTTGATGCTGCCCACGGGCTCACCGAGGTGATCGCCGTCTGACACCACGGAGATATCGGCTCCCATCGCTCGGAGCACCTCGACAAATTCGAGACGACCTGGGTTCAGGAGCACATCCTCGATCACGATCTCCGAACCGGGTGTGATCGTTGCCGCCACGACGAAGAACGCCGCCGACGATGGGTCGCCAGGAACGTCGGCCGTGAAGGGATCGGGTGCGCCCGCGTGCACGCGGATGGTCCGTTCGTCGATCCGTTCGATCGGCGCGCCGAGCGCACTGAACAACCGCTCCGTGTGATCGCGACTCGCGGCCGGTTCCACGATCTCGGTCGTGCCGCTGGCCTGAAGGCCAGCGAGTACCAGCGCCGTCTTCACCTGACCGCTGGCAACCTCGAGCTCCACGCGCGTGCCGACGAGTGGGCCGCCTCGAATCACGAGCGGCGCGACCCCGCCATCGCCGCGGCCATCGATGTCGGCACCGAGCACACGGAGTGGTGCGATCACCCGTTGCATGGGTCGCTGCGACAACGAGTCGTCACCAATGAGCACGCTCGGGAACGGTCGACCGGCGAGGAGCCCGGCAAGCATGCGCATGGTCGTCCCAGAGTTTCCGCAATCGATGTCGTTCGCGGGCTCGTGCAGGGCTTCCACGCCACGGCCTGTGACCTCGAGCGTGCCGCCGTCGACCGTCATTGTCACGCCGAGCGCTGCGAGTGCGTGGCGGGTGCGAACGACATCGTCGCCCGGACCGAGGTGCGCGATGGTGCTCACGCCGTCTGCGAGCGCCGCGGCGATGAGCGCGCGATGCGAGATCCCCTTGTCGCCGGGGATTCGCACACGGCCTCGGAGTGGTCGCGGACCGACGACGACGAACTCGTTGGCCACGGTCATCGGGAGTGGCGTGCGAGGACGGCCCGAATCACTCGGGCAGGTCGTCGCGCAGGGCGCGAGCCCCTTCGAGGTACACGTGGTGGAGCTCGGAGCGGGCCTTGGGCGTGTAGCAGTGGACGAGGACACGCACGACGCGTGGCATCCCGTGCGGAATCGAAAGCTCGCGAGCACACAAAAGGGGGACGTCGCCCAGTCCGATGGAACGCGCTGCGACTGCGGGGAAGTCAGCGATGAGGTCGTCGGTGGCTGTGAACAAGATGCTCACGAGGTCTTCGTGATCAACCTCGTTGCGGGCGAGCAGCTCTTCGAGAAGCCGCTTCGTCTTGGCGTGGATCTCTTCCTTCGAGTCCTCGTCGCAGGTGATGGCCCCACGTATCGCGCGCAACTTCACAGGTCTGAGGCTACTCAGGGCTTGTGACGTCGGGCCTCGATGGTGTGGGCTTCTCGCCGGCGGCGTCGTAGAGCGACCGCACTTCTGCTGGCTTCAACAGTCGCCACTCGCCGGGTGCGAGATGTTCGTCACGCACGGGACCGATACGGATGCGCACGAGACGACGGACAGGGTGGCCGACGGCTTCGCACATCCGGCGGACTTGCCGGTTCCGACCCTCGTGGATGGTGAGCTCGAGCGCGGCGCGTTCTCCATGCTGTTGGACGATGCGCACTCGCGCGGGGGCCGTCGGCCCATCGTCGAGCTCGACCCCGTTGGTCAACGCCCGCACGGTCGCGGGCGTGGGCTTGCCGTCCACTTCGGCGAGATAGGTCTTGTCCACGCCGTGGCTCGGGTGGGTCAACACCTGAGCCAGGTCGCCGTCGTTGGTGAGGACGAGAAGGCCTTCGGTGTCGTAGTCCAACCGTCCGACCGGAAAGACGCGCGGTTCGTTCGGCACGAGGTCGACCACGGTGCGCCGCCCTTCCGGATCGTCTGCGGTGGTCACGACCTGCGTGGGCTTGTTGAGCAAGTAGTAGACGATGCCCGCCCGCGTCGTGACCGGCGTTCCGTCGACGGCGATGTGTGCAGTGTCCGGATCAACACGTTGGCCGAGCACAGCGACGGTCCCGTCGACCGTGACCCGGCCTGCGGCGATCAGGTCGTCACACACCCGCCGCGATCCGAGACCCTCACGAGCGAGCACCTTCTGCAGGCGCTCGGGTTCACTCAAGAGTCGGGGTTGTCGCTGT
>SHVJ01000004.1 GCA_009694295.1 Acidimicrobiia bacterium | reverse complement strand
CAGCGACCAGATCGTCGTCACCGGGTCGCTGTACGTGGTCGGCGCCGCTCGGTCCGCGCTGCGTGCCGCCGATTAGGGTCCCAACCCCATGGCAACCAGAACTCTCGTCCTGTGTAAGCCCGACGCCGTCGAGCGGAGCCTCGTCGGGGAGATCGTCGGCCGCCTCGAGCGCAAGGGCCTGCGCGTCACCTCGATGGAGCTGCGCACGATCGATGCCGATCTCGCGGGTCGACACTACGAGGAGCATCGCGAGAAGCCGTTCTTCGGAGATCTGGTGTCGTTCATCACCCGCGGACCGCTCGTGGCGATGGTCGTGGAGGGCGGACCCGACACCTGGCAGGTCGTGCGCAACCTCATGGGGGCCACGAATCCCCGCGAGGCAGCCCCGGGCACCATCCGTGGCGATCTCGCTCTCGAGACCGGTGAGAACCTCGTCCACGGATCCGACAGCGTGGACTCTGCCGAGCGAGAGATCGCTCTCTTCTTCCCCAACCTGTAACCGGATTGCCGCGAAACAGCGGAATTTGGCTGTGAGACTCGCTGGGTGGCGGCAATCGGGCACCCAGGAAGTCCGGCTGGAAACCGCACACCCGACGCCCTACCCTTACAGGCCCGTGGTCCTCGTCAGCAGATCTCCTCGTCTATGAGCGAGCCCTGGTACTCCAATGTCATCGGCCGCGACATGGCCGTCGACCTGGGCACCGCCAACACGGTGGTGTACGTGCGCGGTCAGGGCATCGTGCTCAACGAGCCGTCGATCGTCACGATCAACAGCCGCACGGGCGACATCCTCGCGGTGGGCTCCGAGGCCAAGCGGATGCTCGGCCGCACGCCGAGTCACATCCACTCGATCCGTCCGCTCAAGGACGGCGTCATCGCCGACTTCGACATCTGCGAGAAGATGCTGCGCTACTTCATCCAGCGCGTGCATCAGCGCAACCGTTGGGCGAAGCCCCGCATGGTCATCTGCATCCCGTCGGGCATCACCGGCGTGGAGCGGCGCGCGGTGCAGGAAGCCGCCGAGTACGCCGGCGCCCGAAAGCCCGTCATGGTGATCGAGGAGCCGATGGCCGCTGCGATCGGCGCCGGCCTCCCGATCCACGAGCCCGCCGGCAACATGATCGTCGACATCGGTGGTGGCACGACCGAGGTGGCCGTCATCTCGATGGGCGGCATCGTGGCGGCCGAGTCGAGTCGGGTCGGTGGCGATGAGTTCGACGAAGCGATCACGTCGTTCATGAAGCGCGAGTACTCGCTCGCACTCGGTGAGCGCACTGCTGAAGAGGTCAAGCTCAAGATCGCGAGCGCGTATCCGCTCGAAGAGGAGTTCTACGCCGAGATCCGTGGTCGCGACCTCGTCACCGGGTTGCCCCGCGCGGTCACCGTCACCACGCAGGAGATTCGCGAAGCCATTGAAGAGCCGGTCGCCGCGGTGATCGACGCCATCAAGGTCACCCTCGACAAGACGCCTCCTGAGCTTGCGGCCGACGTGATGGAGCGGGGGATCATGCTGGCGGGTGGCGGCTCGTTGCTTCTCGGCCTCGACACCGCGGTGGAGGCTGAAACAGGCATGCCCTGCTGGCGCGCGAAGAACCCGCTGTTCGCAGTCGTGCTCGGCTCGGGTCAGTGCCTCGAGCAGTTCGATGTGATGCGGCAGGTGCTGATCAGCGGACCCGACGACTAACCCGCGCGCGTAGGGGTTGAACGCGCATGGTTGTCCATCGGCGAGAAGGTCGTCATCGCTCAGTGCTGCTGCTGATCGTGATCAGTTCACTGCTGCTCATCACGCTCGACTCCCGTGGGAACGGACTCGTCGATTCGTTCCGTTCTACCTCTCGTGATGCGATTGCGCCGATTCGCGATGGGGTCGAAACCGCGTTCGATCCGCTGCGCAACTTGGCGAGCGGCGTCACTGACTACGGCGACCTCAAGGACCAGAACGTCGAGCTGAAGCGCCGCCTGGCGAAGCTCGAAGGAAAGCTCACCCGGAACAAGGCAGTGGGTGGGAAGGTGAGCGAGCTCGAGCGCCTGCTCGACCTGCCCACGGCGGAGGACGCCACAGGGATCGCTGCGCGCGTCGTTGCGACCGCGGCGGGCAACTTCGAGCGCACGGTGGAGATCAACAAGGGGACGGGCTCAGGTGTGTTCGTGGGTCAGCCCGTCGTCGCGGGGAACGGACTGGTGGGCAAGGTGACCACCGTGTCGGCGACGACCGCGACGGTCACGCTTGTCGATGCGCCGGCGCTGGGAGTGGGCGTGCGTCTCGCGAATACCGGCGCACGCTGCGTGACTGAAGCGCACACCGGTGACCGCGACGTCCTCCTCACGATCTGCGATCGAGGTCCCGACGACAAACCGCTGCATGCGTGCCCAGAGGAGAACGCGATACCCGACACGTGTGTAACCGTGGGCGAGCTGCTCTTCACGGCCGCGGTGGAAGATGGGGCGTTCCCACCCGACATCGCGGTCGGCCGAGTCCACCGCTTGACCCAGGCGACGGGCGATCTCGAGATGACGATCGCTGTGCGTCCCATCGTGGATCTCGACGATCTCACCTACGTGAAGGTGCTGCGCTGGCCCGAGCCCAAGGCGACCAAGTAACAGGTGGTCCTGCGTCGAGTTCGTCTGGTCTTGCTCGTCGTGACGCTTGTTGTCCTCGAGAACACGGTCTTCCGGCATCTGCGGGTGTTCGACGCGATCCCCAGCCTGTGTCTCATCGCAACGATTGCCGTCGCGTACGAGGAAGGTCCGCAGGCGGGCGCGATCTTTGGGTTCACCAGCGGGTTCGCGATCGACATGCTCCTGTCGGGTACGCCAGTGGGGTTGTCGGCACTGTCGTTCGCCCTCACGGGGTACACCCTGGGTGTGCTCCAAGGCGGACTTGTGCGTGAGGTCCGGGGAATCTCGCCGCTGCTCGCGTTCGTAGGCGGGATCCTGGGTGGCACGATCTTTCTCGTGGTGGGCGGCATCTCGGGGGTGGATGGGTTCTTCTCGCTGAAGCAAGTGCTCGTCGTCATCACTGCTGCGGTGTACGACGGAGTCGTGGCCGCACCAGTGTTCAAGTTCACGCGGTGGGCGAACCACGACCCCGACCGCGCCCGGGGCTGGTGACAAACGTCCCACCCGGTCCGCCGGGTCCACCTCAACCGGCGCGGCGACCGCCTGGCCCGATGAGTCGCGCCGAGCGTGAAGAGGCCCGCCGCAGCATGCGCCGGACCTATATGACGCGCCGGGCGTTCGTCGGGGCCGGGTTGTTCGCCTTCTTCGGAGGCATCGCCGCCGCCCTTGGTGCGTTCGGAGGTGGCGGCAAGAAGAAGACACCGCAGGTGCGGACGATCCCCGGTGTCACGACCCTGCCGAGGGAGGCGGGCCACCAGCACGAGATCGCGATCTTGGGAGGTCGCGTCATGGATCCGGCGTCGGGCTACGACCACGTCGCGAACGTCGGGATCGACGGCGGGTCGGTGCAGGAGATCTCGAAGGACGCGATCACCGGAACCACGACGATCGATGCGACCGGTCTCGTTGTCTCGCCGGGTTGGATCGACATCCTGAGCTACGAGCCGAACACGTACGGCATCTGGTACAAGATCGCCGACGGCGTTACGACGAACCTCGAACTCCATGGCGTCGAGGCACGCGCCACCGACCACTTCGCCAAATGGACGTCCGATGAGAACAAGCCACCCACGCACTTCGGCGGGGCGTTCAGCGACAAGTGGGCCCGAAGCGCCGCCACAGGTCTGGGCATCGATGACGCGGCTACTTCGGCGCAGATCGACCAGCTCGTTGCGATGTGCGACGAGGACTTGAACAACGGCTACATCGCGGTCGACTTCGAGCCGGAGTACACGCCCGGTGTGTCCTTCGAGGAGATCAAGGCGCTCGCCGAGGTGGCCAAGGCGCATGACGTGCCATGCACATTTCACGGGCGTTACTCCGACGACGTAGAGCCGGGGACGAACAAAGAGACCCTGGATGAGATCCTGCGAGTCGCCAACGAGACCGGGGCGCGGGTCCATGTCGAGCACATCATCAGCACGGGCGGCACCTTCACGATGGCGCAGTCGCTGGCCACGCTGGAAGAGGCTCGTGCGGCCGGTGTTGAAGTGACGGCGTGCATGTACCCCTACGACTTCTGGGCCACGTATCTCCTCTCTCCTCGCTTCAACAGCGGGTGGCAGGACCGCTTCCACATCTCCTACGAGGATCTGGTGGTCGTGGGCACAGGGGAGCGTCTGAGCGCGTCGAGCTTCGCCTCGTATCAGGCCCAACAGAAGAACCTGCTCACAGCGGCGTACGCGATCCCCGAGGACGACGTGCGCACTGCGCTCAAGGCGGATTGGGTCATGCTCGGGAGCGACGCCATCCTCGAGGAGGGGAATCGCAACCATCCGCGTTCGACCGGCTGCTTCTCTCGCGCGATCGGTCGGTACACGCGCGATCTCGGCGTGATCGACCTCATGTCGGCGCTCGCGAAGGCGACGATCCTTCCCGCGAAACTCACCGAGCGCGGTGCACCGGCGATGCGAAAGAAGGGTCGGCTCCAGATCGGCGCCGATGCCGACATCACCATCTTCGATCCGGCAACTCTCATCGATCGCTCAACGGTGGAAACACCTGGGGTGGAGGCGGAAGGCGTGAGGTACGTGTTGGTAGCGGGGCAGGTGGTGCGTGATCTCGCAGGAAATCACCAAGAGGTCCGACCGGGCGTGCCGATCCTCAGGGGGTAGCCTGACCTTGCCCGCTGAGCACCCAATCTGCATGAGGTCGAGCGCAGCGTGACAGAAGCCAAGAGCCGGGTTCGTCTCGGCATCATCGGTGTGATTGTCATGGCCTTGTTCAGCGCGTTGTTCGTGCGCCTGTGGTTTCTGCAAGTGGGGTCGTCGTCGACGGGCTTCGCAGCGCAGACGGAGGCCAACCGGGTCCGCATCCTCCACGAGCCTGCCGTGCGCGGGTCCATCTACGACCGCCGCGGCCAGAAGCTGGTCGAGAACGAGCTCGTCAACACGATTCGGATCCGTCGGGGCCTCACCGATGAAGAGCGCAAGATCCTGGTGCCCAACCTCGCAAAGGCCCTCAAGTCGGAGGGCGTGACCAAGGGCTACGTCAACGACCGGCTCGACAGCGGGCGGTACGGACCGTATGAGCCAGTTCCGATCAAGGATGACGTTCCGTACAAGAAGCTCGTCTACATCAAGGAACGTCCCGAGATGTTCCCGAAGGTCGATGTGGTGCGCCGGAGCGTCCGCGTCTACAAGCTGTTCGAGGAGATCAAGCTGATCTACCCGTCGGTGTTCGCCGAAGCGACGCCGGCGTCGCACGTGCTCGGATACGTGGGTCCGGTCAATAAGGGCGAGCAGAAGCTGCACAAGGGTGAGGGCTACGGCCCCGACGACGTCATCGGCAAGGTCGGCGTGGAGCAGGTCTTCGAGAGCGAGCTCCGTGGCGAGCCGCGTACGCGCAAATTGGAGGTCGACAGTCGCGGCCGGCTGGTCCAAGTGCTGCGCGACAAGGCAGCGCAGGCCGGCAACGACGTGCAGCTCACGCTCGACTTGGACGTGCAACGCGTGGCCGAGGAGTCGCTGACCGTCGCCATGCGCAAGGCAGGCAAGCTCAAGGACCCATCGATCAAGGATCGCTTCAAGACGTTCAGTGCCAAGGGCGGTGCTGCGGTGGTGATGGACGCAACCGACGGGTCGATCGTCGCGTTGGCGTCGGCACCGACGTTCGACATCACCGAGTTCACCGATGGCATCCCGATCGAGAAGTACGTCGCGCTGAATGATCCGAAGAGCAACTTCCCGCTGCTCGACCGAGCGATCCAGGGTCAATACGCGCCAGGCTCAACCTTCAAGACGTTCACCGCGCTCGCGGCGCTTGAATCCGGGACCACCACGCCCGACGAGATCATCCAGGACAATGGTGAACTGAAGTTCGGTGACCCTCCGAACGAGCAGACCTTCAAGAACGCTGGGAAGGAGCGCCACGGCGCGGTGCGGATGGAGTCTGCGATCCAGGTCTCGAGTGACGTCTACTTCTACACAATGGGGTTCCGGTTCTGGCACGCATACAACAACAGCAACCTCAAGAAGGGCTACGTTATTCAGCACGTGGCCCGGCGCTTCGGCTTCGGACGGTCGACCGGCACCGGGCTCCCCGATGAGCACGTCGGGCGGGTCCCCGACCGAAAGTTCAAGGCCGACCTCAACAAGAACAGCCCGAATGACTCGGACCGTTCGTGGCTTCCTGGTGACAGCGCCGCGTTGGCCGTCGGTCAGGGTGACTTCCTCGTGACGCCACTCCAGCTCGCAACGGGCTATTCCGCCTTCGTGAACGGTGGAACGATCTACGCGCCGCGCCTTGCGAGCGCCGTCTTGACGCCGGGTGGTCAGTCGGAGCTGCGAAAGCTTCCGCCGCAGAAGATCGGCCAGGTGGAGCTCGATCCTGCGTACCGCACGGTCATCATGGAAGGGCTCAAGAAGGTCATCATCGGCATCGGTACCGCGGCGGAGGCGTTCCGCGCCTACGGCGGGCTGCCCGCTGCCGGGAAGACGGGCACGGCCGAGGTGTTCGGCAAGCAGGACACCTCGGTGTTCGTGGGGATCATCAACCCCGATGCGACGCCCGAGACCATCACCGACGACCCCATGACGCACCAATACGTGATCGTGGTGTTCGTGGAAGAGGGCGGCAACGGTGGTTCGGTTGCTGCCCCCGTCGCCAAGCGCATCATGCAAGCGCTGAGCGGCGACCCGAACCCACCGGAGGTGCGCCTCATCCAGCCGAAGACGCCTGGCGGAGATCGCTAGTGACGTACAACAACCCCCTCGAGCACCGGCGCCATCACCGGCGGATGCAACGCGCCGCCGCGTATGGATCGGGGTCCGGGTCGCAAGGTGGGGGACGCGGCCAACTCGTTGACCGCGAGTTCGCCGGGCGCCTCGACTGGATCCTCCTCGGCGCCTGCGCGCTGATCGCGCTGTTCGGCATGTTGATGATCTACTCGTCGACACACAACAAGGATCCGAAGGACCCGACCTTCTACATCGTGCGCCAGGGCCTTGCGATGGTGATCGGTGTAGGCGTTTTCTCCCTGTTGATCCGCATCGACTACCGCAAGTTCCGCGACTTCTCGATGTTGGCGTACATCCTGACGGTTTCCTCGTTGTTCTTCGTCCTGACGCCGATCGGTTCGACCTCGAAGGGCGCGACCTCGTGGTACGAGCTCCCGTTCAACTTCCAGCTTCAGCCGGCGGAGTTCGCGAAGTTCGGGCTCGTCGTGGCGCTTGCCGGATACGTGAACGAGCATCGAGGCGACATCGATCCGTGGCGGCTCACGGTCATGATCGGACTGGCGCTCATTCCGCTCGGTCTCGTGCAGATGCAACCCGACCTCGGGACCAACATGGTGCTGCTGATGATCGTGATCGGCATCCTCGCTGTCGGTGGGGTGCGCGGCCGCTATCTGCTCGCATTGGCCGCGCTCGGCGTCACGATGGTCTTTGCGGTGATCAGTGTGGGGGTGCTCAAGGAGTACCAGCTGGCCCGGCTCGGTATCGGTGCCTCAGCCGAAACCACTTACAACGTCGACCAAGCAACCGCGGCGCTCGGGTCCGGTGGTGTGACGGGGCAGGGCTACCTCAACGGGTCGCAGACGCGGCTTGGATTCGTGCCCGAGCAGCACACCGACTTCATCTTCACCTCGGTCGGTGAGGAGTTCGGATTCGTCGGAGCGTCCTTGCTGCTCGCGCTCTTCGCCATCGTGCTGTGGCGCATCTGGCGAATAGCCCAACTCGCGCGCGACCACTACGGAACGTTGGTGTGCTCCGGTGTGCTGGCGATGTTCACGTTCATGATCTTCGAGAACATCGGCATGACCCTCAACATCATGCCCGTCACTGGGATCCCGCTCCCCTTCATGAGCTACGGCGGTTCCAGCCTCATCACCAGTTGCGCCTGCATCGCGCTGGTGAACAACGTCTACGCCAACCGCTTCAACTAGCCGCGAACAAAGCCCGTCGACCCGAGGCCCCTGGCCCTGGCCGGGCCAGAGGGTCAAGACCCGCCTCACGGCTACACTGGAAGAGCAAATGACAGACCTGTGGCCGAGGATCGAGCCTCTACTCGCCAAGGTTGAGAAGCCCGCTCGCTACATCGGAATGGAGCGGGGATCGCTGCGGCCGACGCATCGGCCCGAGCAGGTCTCCTGGCTCCTCGTCTATCCGGATACTTACGAAATCGGGCTCCCCAACCAAGGGCTCCAAGTCCTCTACGAGATCCTCAACGAGCGTGACGATGCGGCGGCCGAGCGCGCCTACGCGCCCTGGATCGATCTCGAGGCGCAGCTGCGCGCGAACAGCATCCCGCTGTTCTCCGTCGACACCCACCGATCCGCGGGCGCCTTCGACGTGCTCGCCTTCAACCTGTCGGCCGAGCTCGTGTACACGAACTTGCTCAGCTGCATCGATCTCGCCGGTGTGCCGGTGCGGTCCGAGGAGCGGCGGCCCGAGCACCCGATTGTGATCGCGGGTGGGCACTGTGCCTTCAATCCGGAGCCGCTGGCCGACTTCGTCGATGCGCTCGTCATGGGCGACGGCGAGGAGGTGGTCGGCGAGATCACCGAGGTTTTGGCCGCCTGGAAGCGGGGCGGGCGCAAGAACCGTGAGGCGGTGCTGCGGGATCTGGCGAGTGTGCCTGGTGTCTACGTGCCGGCGATGTACGACGTGGAGTACGACGGCCAATGGCTGCGGGCGATCACGCCGAAGCACGCCGATGTGCCAGCGGTCGTCGACAAGCGGACCGTGGCCGACCTGGGCGAGTGGCCGTACCCGAAGCACCAACTCGTGCCGCTCGTCGAAGTCGTGCACGACCGGCTCAACGTCGAGATCTTCCGTGGATGCACGCGGGGGTGCCGCTTCTGCCAGGCCGGGATGATCACCCGACCCGTCCGCGAACGGCCGTGGGAGCAGGTCCGCACGATGGTGCGAGACGGGTTGCAGCGCAGCGGGTACGACGAAGTTGCGCTCACCTCGTTGTCGAGCGCCGACTTCTCGGGGATCGACGGGCTGGTCGCCGACCTGGTGAACAACCAGGAAGGTACGGGGTGCGTAGGCCTCTCCTTGCCGTCGCTGCGCGTGGACGCGTTCACGGTCGGACTTGCGAGTCAGATCCAGAAGGTGCGGCGTACCGGCCTCACGTTCGCACCCGAAGCGGGGAGTTGGCGGCTCCGTCAGGTGATCAACAAGCTCATCACCGAAGCCGACCTGTACTCCGCAGTCGAGGGCGCGTACGAGCAGGGTTGGCGGCGGGTCAAGCTCTACTTCCTCACCGGGCTGCCGACCGAGATGGACGAGGACACGCTCGGCATCGCCGAGCTGGGTCGCAACGTCGTCGAGATCGGCCGTCGCTACAACAAGAGCGCGTCATGCACGGTTTCGCTCGGCGGGTTCGTACCGAAGCCGCACACACCGTTCCAGTGGTTCGGTCAGAACGGTGTCGAAGAGCTGAAGCGTAAGGTGTTCATGCTGAAGGACGCGCTGCCCAAGAAGTCGGGTGTGCAGATGCGTTGGCACGATCCCGAGGCCACGTTCGTCGAAGGCATCGCAAGCCGTGGCGATCGCCGCATCGGACGCGTGATCGAGCGCGTGTGGCGCAACGGCGGCACGTTCCAGGAGTGGGGTGAGCACTTCAACTTCGGCCACTGGATGGATGCGATGGCGGCCGAGGGGCTCGATCCCGATTGGTACGTGACCCGTCACCGCACCGACGACGAGGTGTTGCCCTGGGATCACATCTCGGCCGGTCTGCACAAGGACTTCCTCTGGCAGGACTGGCAGTCCGCGCTTGCTGAGCACGGATTGCCCGATTGTCGGTGGACACCCTGCTACGACTGCGGTGTGTGCACCGACTACGCCCTCGAGCACGTCGTCGCATCGACGGTGGCCCCCGCGGGTGGAAGCCAGGGCACCGGCCAAGACCTGACGTTGGGTGCCGAAGTACCCGTGACCTTCCGACCGCGCGGCGAGCGAAGCGAGCTCGCCGGAGCAACGACCGGCCCGAAGGGCAGCGCCGGGTACGCCGGCGCTGAGGGAGTGCGACCAGCGTGAAGGGATCAGATGGGATTCCGGTTCGAGTGCGGTTCACCAAGCTCGGCAAGGTTCGGTTCGTGTCGCATCGCGACGTGGCCCGAGCGTTCGAGCGTGCGTTCCGCATCGAGCAGCTACCGATGGCGTTCACGCTGGGCTTCTCGCCCCGGCCGAAGGTGAGCTTCGGGCTTGCGCTCGGTACTGGGCACGAGAGCGTCGCCGAATATCTCGATCTCGAGCTCGCCGAGCCCGTCGACATCGACGAGCTCCCTGCTCGACTTTCTCCAGCACTGCCCGAAGGCATCGATGTGAGCGGCGCGTGTGAGCTCGCCGATCGGGCAGTGTCGCTTCAAGAAGCGGTCGACACCGTCGAGCTCCAGCTCCGACTCGTCGACCTCGACTCAGCAACTCTCGCCGGCGCGATTGAACATGCGTTGGCATCTGAATCTCTTCCGATCACGACGACGCGCAAGGGGCGCAACGTCGTCGAGGATCTCCGCCCCGCGTTCCGCAGCCTCGTTGTGAACATCGATGACGGTGCTCCGGTCGTGCATGCAGAAGTGAACACGCGTCCCCGTGGTGTCCGCCCAAACGATCTCATCTCCTTGCTCCGCGACCTTGCGGCGTCGAAGAATGAGGTTGGAGAGGATCGGGTGCTGCGAACCCATCAATGGATCGAGCGCGACGGCGCGCGGCTGGAGCCGCTGGAAGCCGATCGCGCGACGCGCACCGCGACGCGGTTGCGCGTGACGAGCAAAGGACTGACGAATGACCGACGAGACGACTCCGGAGGCCAAGACCTCCGAACCGACCACCCCGATGCCGACGCCGGCCTCACCGCCGCCCGCCGGATCGCCTAACTCCGGATCGCCTGAGGCCCCAACCTCAAGCGCCCCAACCTCAAGCGCCCAGACCCCGAACGGGGAAGGCACTGGCGCACCGAAGCGCCGCCGACGCGGATCACGCGGCGGGCGCAACCGGCGCAAGCCGGCTGGCGCGGGCACAGGTGCGAATGCTGGCAACGCCAGCGCGTTGGAGACTGCGGCCTCCGATATGGCCGGTGAAGACTGGAACGATGCGGCGGCCGATCGCGGCCTGACGTCCGACGACGTCGCCGCCGATGCACGCGAAGACGCCGGCTTGGCCGAACGCACGCCGGCTGCGGGCAAACCGAAGATCGGTGACTCCCGTCCGGCGCCGGTAACCGCGACGGCCGCGACAGGTGCCGCGCCCGCTGCGAAGACCGGCCGTCGCCGGCGTCGTGGTGGCCGGGGCCGTAACAAGAGCGGTGGCGGTGCTCCGACTGCTGGTTCCACCAACAACCGTGACGACGTCGTGCACGCCGATCTCGGGGTGGGCGACTCGTACGCGCTCGAGGATCTCGACGAGGAAGCACTCGCGCGGCGCCGCGGGCGCACGCGCAAGGGGCGTCCCGCCGGTCGCTACCTCATGTGTGTGCACGTGCGACCCGACGGGCACACGCACATCGCGCTGCTCGAGGGCCGTGTGCTCGTCGAGCATGAGGTGGCCACCGCCGAACGCGATGCGGACCTCTCCATCGACGGGAACATCTATCTCGGTCGGGTGCAGAACGTGCTCCCGGGTATGGAAGCGGCGTTCATCGACATCGGCACACCGAAGAACGGCGTGCTGTACCGGGGCGACGTGGCGTACGACCCCGAAGAGGTCGAGGAGAAGCAGCCGCGTATCGAGCGTCTGCTCAAGAACGGTCAGTCGGTGGTGGTGCAGGTCACCAAGAACCCGATCGGCGCCAAGGGTGCGCGCCTCACCCAAGAGGTGAGCCTCGCCGGGCGCTTCGTGGTGATGGTGCCCGGCCAGCCCACGACGTACGGCATCTCGAAGCGACTGCCCGACGACGAGCGCAAGCGCCTCCGCCGCGTGCTTGAAGACTTGCGGCCACCCGACGCCGGGCTGATCGTGCGCACGGCGGCCGAAGGCGCAACGGCCGAAGAGCTCGAACGCGACGTACGGCGTCTGCGTGATCAGTGGGAGCAGATCTCCGCGCTTGCTGCCCGCTCGAAGCCGGCCCGTCTGCTCTACCAGGAGCCGACGCTCTCGCTCCGGCTGCTCCGTGAGGAGTTCACCAAGGAGTACCGCGGGGTGATCATCGACGACCGCGGGCTGTTCGAGGAGGCGCACGCGTACGTCGAGGCGATCGCGCCTGAGCTCGCCGACCGGGTCGAGTTCTACGACGAGGCCGAAGAGGGCATCCCGCTCTTCGAGAAGCACCACGTGCACGAGCAGCTTCTCAAGGCCCTCGACCGCAAGGTGTGGCTCCCGTCGGGTGGATCGATCGTGATCGAGCGCACCGAGGCGCTCACCGTGGTCGACGTCAACACGGGCAAGAACGTGGGCAAGTCGAACCTCGAGGAGACCGTCTTCCGCAACAACCTCGAGGCGGCCGACGAGGTCGCCCGCCATCTCCGCCTGCGCGACATCGGCGGCATCATCGTCATCGACTTCATTGACATGGAGATCCGGGCGAACCGAGAGGCGCTGATGCGGGCGTTCCGCGATGCGTTGGCCCGGGACAAGACCCGGACCCAGGTGTTCGACGTCTCGGAGCTCGGGCTCGTGGAGATGACCCGCAAGCGGGTGTCGGAGGGCCTCATCGAGTCGGTGAGCGCAATCTGCCCCGAGTGCAACGGCCGTGGGTACCTCATCGACGAGGCCCTGATGGACGACCTGAAGTAACATCTCCCTTCCCCGAGATTTTGAGGCGATTCGCGCATGTATGCAGTTATCCGCACCGGCGGCAAGCAGTACAAGGTCGAGGCTGGCCAACGCGTCGAGGTTGAGCGCGTCGGCACCGACCCTGGCGGCGAGATCGAGCTCGCGCCGATCCTCCTCGTCGACGGCGCCAAGGTCCTCGCCACCCCGAGCGAGCTGGGCAAGGCGCTCGTGAAGGCCAAGGTCGTCGAGGACACCAAGGGCCCGAAGATCAACGGGTTCGTGTACAAGCCGAAGTCGAACAACCGCAAGCGTTGGGGTCACCGGCAGCACTACTCGCTGCTCGAGATCACCTCGATCACCCCGGGCTAGAGCGGAAAGTAGGAGCTGACATGTCGAAGAAGAAGGGCGCCGCCTCCTCCCGCAACGGGCGCGACTCCGCCGCGCAGCGTCTCGGTGTGAAGGTCCACTCCGGCACCGTGGTGACGGCCGGCTCGATCATCGTGCGCCAGCGCGGCACGCAGTTCCACCCCGGCGAGAACGTCGGCCGTGGTGCCGACGACACGCTCTTCGCCACGGCCCACGGAGTCGTCCAGTTCGGCCGCCGCAAGGGCCGCAAGCTCGTCGACGTCACGCCCACCTCGTAATTCCTGCCTTCGGCGCAACGCGCCGGGCATCCTGATCTGATGGCGCAGTCGTCGTTTGTTGACGAGGTTCAGGTCAATCTCCGCGGGGGTGATGGCGGCGCGGGCTCGATGTCGTTCCGGCGTGAGGCCCACGTTCCCAAGGGCGGGCCCGACGGCGGCGACGGTGGCAAGGGCGGCGACGTCATCGTGCAAGCCGACCGCAATACCGCATCGCTCCTCTCGTACCGCGACCACCCGCATCGACGTGCTCCTTCGGGCACGCACGGTGCCGGCAAGCAGCGCCATGGAAAGCGGGGCTCCGACCTCGTCGTCACCGTGCCTGAAGGCACGACCATCAAGGATCGCGATGGCGCGGTGCTTGCCGACCTCGTCGGTCACGGCGATTCCTATGTGGCGGCTCTCGGTGGACGCGGCGGACGGGGCAACGCGCGGTTTCTCTCGAACGCGCGCCGTGCACCGAGCTTCGCGGAGCAGGGCGAGTACGGCGAGGAGCGGTGGCTGTGTTTCGAGGTCAAGTTGCTCGCCGATGCTGCGCTGGTTGGCTTCCCGAATGCGGGGAAGTCCACATTGATCTCCAGCGTGAGCGCGGCCAAGCCCAAGATCGCCGCGTATCCGTTCACCACGCTCGAACCCCACCTCGGTGTGGTCCGGCGGGATGGTCGTGAACTCGTGATTGCCGACATCCCCGGGCTGGTCGAGGGGGCGGCAGAGGGGAAGGGCCTCGGCCACCAGTTCCTCCGGCATGTCGAGCGCGCCCGGGTTCTCGTGCTGTTGTTGGATCTCGCGAATGTCGAGGGGCACACGCCCGAAGAGCAGGAACGCGTCCTGATTGGTGAGCTGGAGCGCTACCGACCCGAACTGCTGGAGCGACCGCGGCTTGTCGTCGGGACGAAGGTCGACGTCGCCCAGATGCCCTATGAAGGCAGGAAGATCTCCGCGGTTACGCACGAGGGTCTCGACGAGCTCATCGGGACCCTCGGCAAGATGGTGGAAGAGGCGCGCGCCAGCGAACCCGAACCGGAAGGGTTCGTCGTGCTGCGCCCCGTCGAAGACGGTTTCACGCTGGACCGCGACGACGACGGGTCGTGGCGGGTCAGCGGACGTGCCGCCGAGCGGATCGTGGCGATGGCCGACCTGACGAACGACGAGGCAATCTCCTACGTTCACGACCGCTTCCGCCGCATGGGCGTCGAGCGGGCGTTGGTGAAGGCCGGCGCGCAGGAGGGCGACGTCGTGCGGATCGGCAAGATCGAGCTCGAGTACGTCGAAGGGTTCGTCTAGATGGTCATGAGCGTGGTCAAGGTTGGTACCTCGTCGATCACGGGCGAGAGTGGTGAGCTCGACGACGACGCGCTTGTGAAGCTCTGTGGCGAGATTGCCGCAACGCGCGAGTGCGGTCACGAGGTTGTGCTCGTGAGCAGTGGCGCCATCGCCGCCGGGATGCCGGCACTCGGCATCACCGAGCGGCCCACCGATGTCGGCATGCTCCAAGCGATCGCGGCCGTTGGTCAGCCGCGGCTCATGGAGCGAATGAGCTCGATCCTCGCCGGCCATGGTTTAGTGAGCGGCCAGGTGTTGCTGACCGCCTATGACTTCGGAGAACGCGACCAGTACCTCCATGCGCGCGCCACGCTGCGCCGTCTCCTCGATCTCGGCGTGGTGCCGGTCGTCAACGAGAACGACACCGTCGCCGACGACGAGATCCGCTATGGCGACAACGACCGACTCGCCGCGCTCGTCGCGAACCTCGTGGGGGCGGAAGTGCTCGTGCTGCTCACCGACACGGCCGGTCTCTACACAGCCGACCCCCGGCTCGACTCCGACGCATCGCTCATCGAGGAGATCGTGGAAGTCGATGCAGCGCTCGAGTCGGTGGCTGGTGGCGCGGGCACGCAGCGGGGCAGCGGAGGGATGGCGAGCAAGCTCGCCGCGGCGAAAATCGCGGCGTGGTCCGGGGTGCGCGTGGTGATCGCGGCCGCCGGAACGCCCGGCGTTGTGCTCGACGCGGTCGAGGGCCGAGCCGTCGGCACCGCGGTGCGGCCTCGTTCCGACCGGCTGACGAGCCGCAAGCTCTGGATCGCCTTCGCTCGTGGAGCTCGGGGCCGCATCACCGTCGATAGTGGTGCCGCCCGCGCTCTCTGTGAGCAGGACCGTTCGCTGCTCCCGGCAGGCGTTGTGCGCGTTGAGGGGACCTTCGAAGCCGGTGACGCGATCGAAGTCGTCGACGAACACGGAATCCCGTTCGCGAAGGGTTTGACGCGCTACTCCTCCAAGGCGCTCGGCACCGCCGTGGGCAAGAAGACGAAGGATCTCGACGAAGGATCCCCGCACGAAGTCGTCCATAAAGACGACCTTGTAGTTCTCCCGTGAAATTGATGCGCTTGGTGTCTTGCGTCGGAGAGTGGCGGTAGGCAGACTTCCTGCACGTTCGTCGCTGGCCGACGGGGGGAGGGCCAACCGATTCGGGGGGCTCGACACGGCCAGCGCGTGCGCGGGGGGTGCGAGGCCGCCGCCGACGGCATGCCGAAGGGCGCGGCCTCGCCCCACCCGCTAACCCCTTCGGGCTTTTCGGCACGCTGACGCTCGCTGAGCGAGCGCAGGCGTGCCGAGAATCCGTAAAGAGGTCCGTGGAGGGGCGCCGGTACACTCGCTGCGTGGCTACCCCGGTCGACGTGCTCGCGAGCCGCGCCAAGGCGGCGAGCCGGCGGATGGCGAGGGCGAGTTCGGACGAGAAAGACGCCGCGCTGCTGGCTGCGGCGGAGCTGCTGCTCGAGCGGGCCCCCGAGGTGCTGGCGGCGAACGCGGCCGACGTCGAGGCCGCGGCTGCTGAGGGCATGGAGGCCGGACCACTCGATCGGCTCCGCCTCTCCGACGACCGCCTCACCGGGATGGCCGACGGGTTGCGCAAGGTCGCGGCGCTCACCGACCCCGTGGGCGAGGTGCTCGACGGGTGGCGTCGTCCGAATGGCTTGCGGATCGAACGAGTGCGCGTGCCGCTGGGTGTCGTGGCGATCATCTACGAGAACCGTCCCAACGTCACCAGCGACGCCGCTGGCCTCTGCCTGAAGTCAGGGAACGCGGCGATCCTCCGCGGTTCGGGGACCGCGCTGCGCTCCAACCTCGCGATCGCGGGCGTGCTGCGTGAAGCGCTCCAGAAGGTCGGACTCCCGGAAGACGGCGTCGTCATGGTCGACGACGTTGCCCACGAAGCCGCGGTTCAGCTCATGCAGCTCACCGACTTCATCGACTGCCTCGTTCCCCGAGGTGGTCCCGCGCTCATCGCGAGCGTTCGCGAGAACGCGACGGTCCCCGTCGTGATCGACGGCGACGGCAACTGCCACGTCTACGTGGATGCGCAGGCCGATCTCGATGAAGCGTTCGAGATCGTGCTGAACGCCAAGACGCAGCGCACGAGCGTGTGCAACGCGGCTGAGTCCCTCGTGGTCAACGAAGCGGTGGCCGACGTGTTCGTGCCCCGTGTGTGCGCCGAGCTCGCGGCCCGAGGAGTCGAGCTCCTGGGCGACGACGGCGCCCGCAGCCGCTGGCCGGAGATGGCCGTCGCCACCGACGCCGATTTCGGTCAGGAGTTCCTCGACCTGAAGCTCACCGTGGCGGTGGTGCCCGATCTCGGCTCGGCCATCGATCACGTGAACCGCTTCGGCACCGGTCACACCGAGGCGATCCTCACCCGTGATCTCGACGCGGCCCGCCGGTTCACTGATGAGGTCGATGCTGCGGTCGTGATCGTGAACGCATCGACTCGGTTCACCGATGGGGAAGAGTTCGGCCTCGGTGCCGAGATCGGCATTTCCACCCAGAAGCTCCATGCGCGCGGCCCGATGGGCTTGCGCGAGCTGACGACGTACAAGTACGTCGTCTGGGGCGACGGTCAAATCCGCGAGTAGGGAAGAGCAGTGTCCAATCAGTTTGAGTCAGTACCCGATGTCATCGAACGTCTGCGCAGCGTCGACTATCTGTCCGACGCCAACATCGCCGGCGTCGTCTATCTCGCCGACCGCCTGGAGAAGCCGGTGCTCGTCGAGGGCCCGGCCGGCGTGGGCAAGACCGAGCTCGCCAAGGCGATCGCGCAGAGCACCGGGTCGCGACTGATCCGTCTCCAGTGCTACGAGGGTCTCGACGAGTCCAAAGCGCTGTACGAGTGGAACTACAAGAAGCAGCTGCTGCGCATCCAGTCCGACCGCGAGCACGAGACGAACTGGAGCGATGTCGAGACCGACATCTTCTCCGAGGAGTTTCTGCTCACGCGGCCACTGCTCGAAGCCATCCGGGCCGAAGAGCCGATCGTGTTGCTCATCGACGAAGTCGACCGCGTCGAGATCGAGACCGAGGCGTTGCTGCTCGAAGTGCTTTCCGACTTCCAGGTGTCGATCCCCGAGCTCGGCACGATCAAGGGCAACCAGATCCCGATCGTCATCCTCACGTCGAACAACACGCGTGAGCTGTCAGAAGCCTTGAAGCGCCGGTGTCTCTACCTGCATGTCGACTATCCCGACCTCGAGCGCGAGAAGGACATTGTGCGGGTGCGCGTGCCCGAGATCGACGACGAGCTCGCCGCGCAGGTGGCGGGGGTCGTGCGATCGATCCGTGAGCTCGAGCTGAAGAAGGCGCCGTCGATCTCCGAGACGATCGACTGGGCCCGCACGCTGCTCTACCTGGGCAAGAAGGAGATCTCACCCGAGGTCATCGGGGAGACGCTGCACGTGCTTCTCAAGTACCAGAGCGACATCGCGAAGGCGCGCAAAGAACTGGTGCCTGAGGAGAAACCCGCTCCAGCAAAGTGACGTGACGTAATGCATGCGGAGCGAGGCGGAAGTAGCGGAGCGGGAGCGTAGCAAGAGTGTTGGACGTGCTTCAGGGTTTCGTACACGAGCTTCGAGCGGCGGGGCTGCCGGTGTCGATGACCGAGAACCTCGACGCCATGCGTGCCGTCGAGCACGTCGACATTGCGGAGCGCGACGTGTTCAAGGCGGCACTCGGCGCCACGCTCGTCAAGCACCACAACCACTGGAACGCGTTCGAGACCGTGTTCGACGTGTACTTCTCGCTGTACTCGCCCGGTGTCGATGGCGAAGGTGGCGCCGACGACGAGCTCTGGGAACAGCTCGCGGCCGAAGCTGCTGGTGGCGGTGGCGCGGGCAGCGACATGTCACGCGAAGAGCTCGCGGCGATGCTCCTCGCAGCTTTGATGTCGATGGACCGTGACGAGCTTCGCCGGCTGGCGGGGATGGCCGTCACCGCATTCGCAGGCATGGAGCCCGGCCGTCCGGTGGGTGGCACGTACTACTTGTACCGCACGTTGCGGCAGCTTGATCTCGACGACCTCGGTGCGCGGCTCATGGGTCGCGCACAACAGGCGGGAGAGGTGCCCGACGACGAGCTGTCGCAGCGCCTCCAGCGCGAGGAGTTCGACGAGCGGCTGCGCACGCTGCGTGAGCTGGTCGAGGCGGAGATCCGTCGTCGGCTCGTTGCCGATCGGGGAGTCGAGGCAATGGCGCGTACGTTGCGCAAGCCGCTGCCCGAAGACGTCGATTTCATGCACGCCTCTCGCGACGAGATGCTGTCGCTCCAACGGGCGATCTACCCGCTGACTAGGACATTGGCGGCCCGCCTCGCGCAGCGGCGTCGGCGTCTGCACCGGGGCCACCTCGACTTCCGTCGCACGGTGCGCGCGTCGCTCTCGTACGGCGGCGTGCCGGCGGAACCCAAGTTCCGGAATCCGCACCCGTCGAAGCCGGAGATCATGGTGGTGGCCGACATCTCCGGATCCGTCGCGAGCTTCGCCCGGTTCACCTTGCAGTTCGTCTATGCGATGGCGAGCCAGTTTTCCAAGGTGCGGTCGTGGGTGTTCATCGACGGCATCGACGAGGTCACGCGCTTCTTCCAGGAGTCCGACGACGTGATGGACGCCGTCCACCGGGTGAACACCGAGGCCGATGTCGTCTGGGTCGACGGCCACTCCGACTACGGCCACGCACTCGAGGTGTTCCACGACCGGCATCTCAAAGAGGTCACGCCGAAGTCGTCGATCATCCTGCTCGGCGATGCGCGCAACAACTACCACGCACCGCAGGCGTGGGTGCTCGATGCGCTGCGCAAGCGGGCCAAGCACCTCTATTGGCTCAACCCCGAGCCCAAGGGCTACTGGGACACCGGCGACTCGGTGATTGCCGAGTACGCGGCTCACTGCGATGGCGTCTACGAGTGCCGCAACCTCCGCCAACTCGAGCGCTTCGTCTCCACGATCGCCGAAGCAGGCTGACGCCCCGGTTTTTCGGCACGCTGACGCTCGCTATGCGAGCGTCAGCGTGCCAAGAACCCTGGGTAGTCGTCGAGGAGGATCCAGGCGCGGTCGGCGATCCTTGCGAGAGCGAGGAGTTGCGCGCGTTCGCGGCGGCGGAACGGGTGTCCGGCGCGTCCGATGAGCAGGGTCGCGTCGTGCCGGGGGAGAGAAGCCACCGCAAGGTCCTCGGGCCCGGTGGTGCCATCAGCGACTCGGGGCGACGCCGTCGTGCCTGCGGCGAGTGCGGCCAGCAGATCAGCCGGCGGGTGTGCGTCGCCGAAGGTGTCGACCACAGCGCCGGCGCGCAGCAAGGCCGTCCAGTCAGCAAGGAACTCCCGACGGGTGTGCGCGAGCAGGGTTTGCTGGAGATCGTCGACTGAGCTCGCCTCGCACAGCGTCGCGGCCGATTCGAGGGCATCGAGACGAGGATCAGGGAACGCGTCGACGAATCGGACCTCTTCGACCGACGCGCCGTCGACCTGTTCGATCTCCCGGACCAGCAGGTCGACGAGGCTGCCGTCTTGGAGGAGCACCGCGAACTCGTCAACGGCGATGTTGGCGCCTCGCTCGAGCACGTCGATGCCAACGATGTCGCCACCGACAGAACCGATTCGCGATGCGACCAGACCGAGCGCGCCGGGGCGGTCGGGCAACCAGACGCGAACAAGCAGGCTCGTGCCTTCTCCGGTCACGACCCGAGGCTACCGAGCAAGCGCTTCAGGTGCGTGGCCGGAATATGAACGCCCAGTGTCTCAACGACAGCCTCGTACACTGCCGCGGTGGCCGAACGCGCAGAGCGCATGGGCGTGCTCGGCGGGACCTTTGATCCCGTCCACATCGGGCACGTCGTGGCGGCGGTGGATGCCCGCTCGGCACTGAAACTGGATCGGGTGCTCGTGGTGGTCGCCGGCGATCCCTGGCAGAAGCGCGATCGAGTCGTGGCTTCCGCAGCGGATCGTCTGGCGTTGGTGGAAGCGGCGTTCGATGGCGTCGACGGCATCGAGGCCAGCGCGATCGAAATCGATCGCGATGCTCCGTCGATCACCGCCGACACGCTCGAAGCGCTCCTAGCACCCGAACGAGACCTGTTCCTGATCCTTGGAGCAGACGCGGTCGCGAACATGTCGACATGGAAGCGCCTCGACGCCACGCGAGCGCTGGCAACGGTCGTGGTGATCGAACGCGAGGGCGAGCACGCCGTACCGCCTGGTGATGGTTGGCGCGTTGAGCATCTACCGATCCCGCGCCTCGATGTGTCGTCGACCGACATTCGCGATCGGCTTGCCGACGGTCGTCCGATCGATGGACTCGTGCCGCCGGTCGTCGTGCAAGGCATTCGCGAACGCGGCCTCTACACTGGCGATCGATGACGACTGGGCGGGCCGCTTGAGCAGCTCGCACTCCGACGCGAGAGAAGACGCTCGCGTCGACGCTCGATCCCGTGCCCGCATCGCTGCCGAAGCGGCATTGGCAAAGAATGGTGAGGACATCGCGCTCCTCGACATCGGTGAAATCATCAGCATCATCGACTACTTCGTGTTGGTGAGCGCATCAAACACGCGTCTCGTGCGAACGATCGTCGACGAGGTGCAGCTCGTGATGCGAGAGCACGATGGCTCGCGTCCGATCGGCGTCGAAGGACTGGGCGACGCGACGTGGGTGCTGCTTGACTATGCCGACGTGGTCGTCCACGTCTTCCTCGAAGAAACGCGTGAGTTCTACGACCTCGACCGCTTGTGGGCCGACGCGGCGCGCGTCGAGGTGACCGATGGGCCGGAAGCGGCTCGTCAGGTCTCGAGATAGGGCCGCATCGGCACGTTGCGTGCCGCGAGTCCTTCCTTCAGCTCGCGAACACCGAGGTTCCGTTCCAAGCGCGGTGAGTAGAGGATCGAGCTGATGATGGCGGCCTGTGCACCGCCCGTCGTGAGGCCGTCGGCGATGTGCTCGACCGTGCCGGCACCACCCGAGGCGATCACCGGCACGTTCACCGACGCGGCGACCGCGCTCGTGATGTCGAGGTCGTAGCCCGACGCGGTGCCGTCGCGATCGATGCTGTTGACCACGATCTCGCCCGCGCCGAGGTCTTCGCCGCGCCGCACCCAGTCGAGCGCGTCCATGCCCGTCGGTTCGCGGGCGCCGTCGATGAACACCTCGTAGCCACTCGGGAGTCCTGCACGGATGCCCACGTGCTTCACCTGGGTGCTGAGCACCACGCACTGTCGTCCGAAGGCCTCAGCGCCCTGGCGGATGATGTCGGGGTTGCGCACTGCCATGGAGTCGACGCTGATCTTCTCGGCGCCGGCCTTGAGCACCTCGAACATGTCGTCGACCGACCGGATGCCGCCGCCGACGGTGAAGGGTACGAACACGTGCTGCGCCACTCGGCGCACCGTGTCGAGATCGATCTTGCGCCGTTGGGCGCTTGCCGTGATGTCGTAAAACACGATCTCGTCGATCTGGTCGTCGTAGAGGCGCTGTGCGAGCTCCTCTGCGGGTGCCACGTCGATGTTGTCCTGGAACTGTTGGGCCTTCGTGACCCGGCCGTCGACCACGTCGAAGCAGGCGATCAACCGCTTGGTCAGCATGTCGAATCTCCTGATGCCAAATCCCGTGATGCCAAATCCCGTGATGCGGGGTCCCACTGGGCGAAGGCGGCGAGCAAGCCGAGTCCCAGCGGTCCGCTCTTCTCCGCGTGGAACTGCGTGGCGACGATGTTGTCGTGGGCCACGACGGAACAGAACTCGAGGCCGTAGTCGGTACGGCCGAGCACGTCGTCGTCGCTCGTCGGGACCGCGTAGTACGAGTTCACGAAGTAGCAGTGACCGCCATCGGGGAAGGATGCCGTGAGCGGGTGGTCGCGCTGCACGTGCACCGCGTTCCAACCGATCTGAGGGACTCGGGCCGTATCGGGGAAGCGCCGGACCTCGCCGGGGACCCATCCGAGGCAGGCCGTGTCGCTCTCCTCGGAGTGCTCGAAGAGCACCTGGAGCCCGATGCAGATGCCGAGGAACGGCACGCCGTCGTCGCGCACACGACGCGTGAGAGGCTCGACCAGGCCTGACGACTCGAGCGAGTTGATCGTCGCTCGTGCGGCGCCAACCCCGGGAAGGATGATGCGGTCGAGCGTCTCGATTCGCTCGGGCGTGTCGACGAGTTCGTGCTCGATGCCGAGCCGGGTCAGCGCGTACCCCACGCTGGGCGCGTTGCCAGCTCGGTAGTCGATGATCCCGATCATGAGGATCTGAGGGTAGTGAAGCGCTCGCGCGATGCCGGAAAGATTCAGGCGTGCAGCGACCGTTTGATCCGTGACAACGAGCGTCGGGCTCTGACGCTCAGCGGTCGCGGCGCCTCTCGATGGAAGTGCATGATCCAAGCCAGGCGCGGCTCGTGGGTCGTGTTGGGCCCGGTCGAGTGGAGCGTCATCGGCCGGTGAACGGTCGCCATCCCGCCCTGCAAGGGGCAGGCAATGGCCCGTGTGCGATCGACGCCGTCGGCGACGAGCGCGTGCGCCAGGGAGCTCCCGCCACGCTGTCGATGGGGCAGGAGACGGGAATGCTCGTCGTCAGGGATGAAGCGCATGCAGCCGTTGGCCTCGTTCACATCCTGGAGCGCGAACCAGATGTGCACCGCGTCGACTCCCGCCAGGTGCGGTGCGTCGGCAAGATCCTGGTGCCACTCTCTGGCCGCGCCGGTGTGCGAAGGCTTGTTGATGGCGTGGGAGAACGAGCACTTGACCTTGTTCCCCAACAGCTCGGCGGCCAAGTCGCGACAACGCGCAAAGGCGGCTGTGGTCAGGAGTCGAGGCTCGAGCCGGAGCACGTCGTTGATCTCTGGGAGCTGCTGCGGTCCGTCGTGGAGTTGCACATCACCGAGGTCGTAGGCGAGGTCGCTGGGAAGCTCGTCGAAGCGCTCGAACAATCCGTCGATGAGTCGCCGCGCCACTTCGAGGTCGTCGGTGGAGACGAACGGCCGATCGAGGGCGAGAAACCCATCCCGATCAAACCGGTCAATCTGCTGCTGGCTGAGCACGAGCAATGAGTCTCGCGCCAATGGGCGGCGGCTCGATGCCCACACACGCCCCTCACTGGAGGTGAAAGGAATACCACGGAGAGTGGACCTGGAGGGACTCGAACCCTCGACCCCCTCCATGCCATGGAGGTGCTCTACCGGACTGAGCCACAGGCCCCCGAGAAGGGACAACGATATCAGTGAGTACGCGCACACCGTTCCTTCGCCATGCAATTACGGAAAGATCGCGAGACTGCCTCGCTACGCTCGCCCGCGATGAATGACGACACCGCGCCTGCCTCCCGGTACACCGCGCGGCTGGCCAATGAGATCGAGCGCAAGTGGCAAGACCACTGGGAGGAGCAGCACACCTTCTGGGCGCCGAACCCGTCCGGCGCGCTCTCCGAAGGATTCGAGCAGGTGAAGGGCAAAGAAAAGCTCTACGTGCTCGACATGTTCCCGTACCCGAGTGGTGCTGGCCTGCACGTGGGTCACCCGCTCGGCTACATCGGCACCGACGTGTACGCGCGCTTTCAGCGGATGAACGGGCGCAACGTGCTGCACGCCCTCGGCTACGACGCGTTCGGCCTTCCGGCTGAGCAGTACGCACTCGAGACCGGTCAGCACCCTCGTACCGCCACCGAGGCGAACATTGCCAACATGCGCCGCCAGTTGCGCGCGCTCGGGCTCGGTCACGATCCGCGCCGCAGCGTGGCGACTACCGACGTCGCCTACTACCGCTGGACGCAGTGGATCTTCCTGCAGATCTTCGAGTCTTGGTACGACGCCGAGGCCGATCGGGCTCGGCCGATCGCCGAGCTCGTCGCCGATTTCGAGGCCGGCCGCCGCGAGCCGACGGGCGACGCCAATCCTGACGGCACGCCGTGGTCCGACCTCGACGAGCGCACGCGCCGGGAGGTCGTGAACTCGTACCGACTCGCATTTCTCAACGAGGCGGTCGTCAACTGGTGCCCGGGACTGGGCACGGTGCTCGCCAACGAAGAAGTCACCGCCGACGGCCGCAGTGACCGCGGCAACTTCCCCGTCTTCAAGAAGCCGTTGAAGCAGTGGACGCTTCGCATCACCGCGTACGCCGAGCGCCTCCTTGGCGACCTCGACCTGTTGGACTGGCCCGACCCGATCAAGCTGATGCAACGCAACTGGATCGGCCGCAGCGTCGGCGCCACGATTCGTTTCCCGCTCGTGGACCACGATGAAGAACTCGAGGTGTTCACCACGCGCCCCGACACCGTGTTCGGCGCCACGTACATGGTGCTTGCGCCCGAGCATCCCCTCGTCGACGCGCTCGTGCCCGACGACTGGCCGTCGAACACTGCCGCGCGTTGGAAGGGCGAGTTCGGTGCCGATGTGTCGCCGCGAGACGCCGTCGCCAAGTACCGCGAGTTCGCGGGCAAGCAGTCGGAGATGGAACGCCAGGCCGAAGGGCGCGAGAAGACCGGTGTGTTCACGGGAGCGTTCGCTCGCAACCCGCTGACCGACGGCGACATCCCGATCTTCATTGCCGACTACGTACTCATGGGCTACGGCACCGGGGCCATCATGGCCGTACCGGGTCAGGATGAGCGCGACTGGGAGTTCGCCGAGAAGTTCGACGTCCCCATCGTGCGCACGGTCGCGCCACCCGACGACGACTTCGAAGGTCCGTACCTGGGCGACGGCCCAGCGATCAACAGCGGATTCCTCGACGGGCTCAACATCGCCGACGCGAAGCACAAGATCGGGGAGTGGCTCGTCGAGCACGGGGCCGGCGCGCCGACCATCAACTACAAGTTGCGCGATTGGCTCTTCAGTCGTCAGCGCTACTGGGGCGAGCCGTTCCCGATTGTGTACGGCGAGGACGGGCTTCCGCGAGCGGTCCCCGCGTCGCTGCTTCCCGTTGAGCTGCCCGACCTCGACGACTTCCGGCCCGCCGCGCTCGACCCCGACGACGCGGCGAGCGATCCGGCGCCCCCACTCGCGCGCGCTGAGCAATGGCTGGAAGTGGTGCTCGACTTGGGCGACGGACCGAAGCGGTACCTCCGCGAGACGAACACGATGCCGCAGTGGGCGGGCTCGTGCTGGTACTTCCTGCGCTACCTCGATCCCACCAACGAGGACGCGCTGGTCGATCGCGAGATCGAGGAGTACTGGATGCCCCCGGGCGGGGTCGACCTCTATGTAGGTGGCGTTGAGCACGCCGTGCTGCACCTCTTGTACGCGCGCTTCTGGCAGAAGGTGCTGTTCGACCTCGGCCACGTCTCGACGGTCGAACCGTTCCACCGGCTCTACAACCAGGGCTACATCCAGGCGTTTCTCTATCGAGACCAACGCGGGATTGCAGTCGAAGCAGCAGAGGTCGAAGAGCGCGACGGGAAGTTCTTCTTCAACGGAGAAGAAGTCACTCGCGAGTTCGGGAAGATGGGGAAGGGGTTGAAGAACACCGTCGCACCCGACGACATCTACCGCGACTACGGCGCCGACACCCTGCGGCTCTACGAGATGTTCACCGGACCACTCGACGCCAGCCGGCCATGGAGCACCACCGACATCATCGGTGTGCACCGTTTCCTCCAACGGCTCTGGCGCAACGTGGTCGACGAGGATTCGGGCGAGGTCCGCGTGAGCGACGAACCGACGGACGAGGAGACGCGTCGACTCCTGCACCGCACGATCTCCGCGGTTCGTGACGACATGGGCGATTTGAAGTTCAACACCGCGATCGCTCGTCTCTTCGAGCTCAACAACCGGCTCACTCAAGTGGTCGCCGATCGAGGTGCGGCGCCGCGCGAGGTCGTGGAGCCGATGGTGTTGATGCTCGCCCCACTCACCCCTCACGTTGGGGAAGAGCTGTGGCAGCGCCTCGGCCGTCCCGCCACGCTCGCGTACGAGCCGTTTCCCGAGTTCGATCCGGCACTGCTCGTCGAAGACGAGATCGAGGTGCCGGTCCAGATCAATGGCAAGGTGCGCGCGACGATTCGGGTGCCGTCGGGGATCTCCGACGATGCGCTCGAAGCGGCCGCCCGGGCCGACGAGCGCATCGCGGCGCTGCTCGAAGGCGCCACGGTGCGCAAGGTGATCGTGGTCCCGGGCCGGCTCGTCAACTTCGTGATCGCCTGACTCGTGATTCGGTGACCGCCGGACGCGGATAACCTCCGCGGAGCCAATTCACCCGGCTGTCAGCACTTCGGCTTCCCCCGTACTTCCTCCGGTTTGTCGAAACGCGCCCGGAGGTAGCCGTGTCCGATTTGAGACCCGACCCCAAGTTTTGGGGCGACGACCCCGGTCGACGAACCATGCCGCCGCGCCCGGTCATGGCGAGCGGACTCGACGCGCTGCGCGACCGCATCGACCAGTGGCGGGCCGATGCGCGGTTCGGTGTCATCGCGCTCGTTGTTGTCGCCGTCGTCGCGGGGGTCATCTGGTACCGCGTCGGGGTGTCGGGCGGCGAGTCGGGCACCAGCACCCGCCCGTCAGCCGCCGCGGCGCGCACAACGCCGTCAACGGCGGTCACGTCGACCACGCAGAGGTCGGTAGGGATCGTCGTGCACGTAGCCGGTGCCGTTGCCCGTCCGGGCGTCGTCGAGCTCCCGTCGGGATCGCGGGTGATCGATGCCGTGGAAGCCGCCGGTGGTGGCCTGCCCGACGCCGATCTCGACCGATTGAACCTCGCGGCCAAGATCGTTGACGGCGAACGGGTGCTGGTGCCAAAGGTCGGCGAGGTCACCAACGCACTGCCCGATCCGGTGACCGGTGAACCAAGCGCAACATCGGACGCCGTGGTGAACCTCAACACCGCGACCGCCGCCCAGCTCGAGGAGCTGCCCGGCATCGGGCCGGTGCTCGCGGCGGCGATCCTCGACGAGCGCGAGTCCCGGGGTGGGTTCCGGTCGGTCAACGAGCTGCGCGACGTGCGGGGCATCGGGGAGAAACGATTCGCCGACCTCCGTGACCGTGTCTCGGTGTGAGTTGGGCTCCACTCGCGGTACTGGGGTCGCTGCTCGCCGGCATCCTCATCGGCGAGCGCTTTGGCCCCAGCGCGGCGGTCGGGGTGATCGTTGCGGGCCTGAGCGTGGGGGTGATCGCGGCGTTGCTTCGACGTTCACCCACTCGATCCGTGCTGGCGCTTCTCGCCGTCGTGCTCACCGGATGCGCGCTCACGCAACGCGCTGAGCACGGGCGCGTCCAGTGGCCATTGGCGGAAGCGGTTGTCGAGCGAGCCGACGGCACGATCACTGCCTCGCTGGTCGACGACCCTGACGGCACGCGTTTCACCACAAATGCGCTTGTCCGGATTGAGCGAGGTCGCCTTGTCGACCCTGAGTCGCGTGATGCCGGATGGCGTGACGCCGGAGGCCGCACCGTCCTCGTAACTGCGACTGACGACGCGGCTCCCCGACTGGCGTTGCTCGATGCCGGTGATCGCGTCACGTTGCGCGGTTGGTTTCGACCGCTCGATGGGTTCGACGAGCGCTCGCGTTGGCGCCATGCCGTGGCGGAGTTCGCCGCGACCGGGTTCCTCGACTTCGAAGCGCCTGGCGCGACTCACATGCGCGTCGCGAACACGATTCGATCCGTGGTGCTTCGTGGAAACGACGCGCTTCCGCCCACCGAGCGGGCGCTCATGGCTGGCTTCCTTCTCGGGGACACGCGAGCGATTCCCGACGACGTGTTGGAGAGCTTCCGGTCTTCGGGGCTCACGCACCTGCTCGCGGTCTCCGGGGCCAACGTGGCGTTCGTCCTCGCGCTCGTTGGTCCGGCGCTCCGGCGCTTCCCGCGAGGCGCGCGACTGGTCGGCACGCTTACGGTGCTCGCGCTGTTCGGCTTCATGACCCGCTGGGAACCGTCGGTCATGCGAGCCAGCGCGATGGCGGCCTGCGCCGTGGTGGCGGTCCATCTCGGTCGCCCGGCGCGAACCATCCGCGTCCTCACGGTCGCGGTCACGACGCTGCTTGTGATCGATCCCTTCCTCGTGCACTCGGTGGGCTTCCAGCTTTCGTGCGGAGCGAGTCTGGGCATCGCGCTGTTCAGCGCACCGATCGCGCGACGCATGCGTGGGCCCGAGTGGTTGCGGGCGAGCTTCAGTACGACGGCCGCCGCGCAGCTTGGTGTTGCGCCCGTGCTGCTCCCGGTGTTCGGCTCGATGCCACTCGTCACCCTCCCGGCGAATCTGCTCGCCGTTCCCCTCGTCGGGCCCCTCACCCTGTGGGGGCTCGGTGCTGGCGCGGTCGGTGGGCTCATTGGCCGCGGCGCGACCGAACTTGCGGCTGGGCTACAACTGCCCACCCGCGTCATGGCCGAGGCCGTTATCGGCATCGCCGATGCCGCGGCGCGTGTGCCGTTCGCGATCGACCTCCGCGCTGGCGTCGTGCTCGGGGTCGTCGTGGGCGTGACGGCGCTCGCGCGGCACAGGCGTATGCTCCGCCGCGATGCCCTGGTCGTTCCGCCTCGGTGACCGCGTCGTCGATCTCACGACCCGCACCTTGGTGATGGGCATCCTCAACCGCACGCCCGACTCGTTCTACGACCAGGGCAAGACGTTCGAGCTCGATGCGCTCATCCGCCGGGCCGACGAGCTGGTTGCTGTCGGCGCCGATCTGCTCGATGTCGGTGGCGTGAAGGCCGGCCCGGGTCCGGAGGTCGGCGAGACCGAAGAGCTCGACCGCGTCGTTCCCGCGATCACTGCGTTGCGTGAGCGAGTCGACGTGGCGATCTCCGTCGACACGTGGCGAGCGTCGGTACTTGACGAGGCGTGTCGCGCCGGCGCCGTCGTGGGCAACGACATCAGCGGCTTCGGCGACCCCGAGTACCTCTCAGTGGCGGCCAAACACGACGCCTCGGTCGTCGCCACGCACATCCGGCTGCAACCCCGGGTGCCCGACCCCGAACCGCACTACGACGACCTCCTCGGCGAGGTCCATGACTTCCTGCTGGATCGAGCGGCCCAGGCGGAGGCCGTCGGTCTCGACACGTCGCAGATCGCGATCGACGCCGGCCTCGACCTCGGCAAGACGCCCGCCATGAGCGCGCTCCTGTTGCGGGAGAGCGACATGCTCGCTGCCACCGGATACACGCTGCTGCTCTCGGCATCGAACAAGCGGTATCTCGGTGAGCTGCTCGGCCTCGAGATCGACGACCGCCGTGACGTGTCGCTCGCATCCGTTGCCTACGGGGTCGCGCACGGCTGCCGCATCGTGCGGGTCCATGATGTGGCCGGCAGCGTGCAGGTCTGCCGCACGGTGGAAGCGATCCTGGAAGCCGAAGCTGCCACGCTCGGGATCAGGGTGTCGGACCGGAGGATTTCGTGACGGTTCACTATGTGAAGGGCGCCGACCCGATCCTGCGCGACGACTCGCTGTCGGCGCTCATCGAGGAGCTGCTCGACGGCGAAGACCGTTCGTTCGCACTCGAGGACTTCACGATCCCTGCCGACGGTCGCAGCGATGCCGAGGATGATGAGGACGGTGGCGACACCGCCGAGATCACCGGAACACCGTTCGGCTCAGCGTTGAACGCGGCGCTCACGCCGCCGATGATGACGGCCAAGCGTGTCGTCGTGGTGCACGACGTCGGCAACCTCGGCAAGCCCGAGGTCAAGGCACTCGAGGCGTACCTCGACGACCCGGTGGAGACCACCGAGCTCGTGCTCGTGGCCGGGGGAACGGCGCGCGGTGCTGCAACCACGGCGACGGCGCTCGAGAAGCTGGCGAAGGCATCGGGCGAAGTGGTGGGCACCGCGTCGGAGAAGGCGGTTGATGTGCTCGCTCGTGAGCTCGACGCCGCGCAGCTCATGATGCGTCCCGCCGCGGCCAAGCTCTTGATCGCGCACGTCGGCGAAGACGCGGGTTTGGTGCCCGGCATCGTCGACATGCTTGCCGCGGTTCATGGCCCTGGTGCCGATCTCGACGTCGAAGAGGTCGATCCGTATCTCGCGGGTGCGGGCGCGGTCCCGATGTGGGATCTCACGAACGCGATCGAGAAGGGCGATGTGCCGGGCGCGCTCGCGGTCGTGGACCGATTGCTCACCGTCACGAGCCCGACGCATCCCAAGCCGTTGCATCCGCTCGAAGTGATGGGTTTCCTGCACGGGCACTACCGACGGCTGTTGCGCCTCGACGATCCTGAGATCCGTGGCAACGACGACGCCGCGGCCGCATTGGGCGGGCGGATGAATCCTCGGGCTGCCGGCTTCCGGCTGCGCCAGGCGCGCGCCCTCGGGACCGACGGGCTACGCCAGGCGTTCGATCACCTGGGTCGGGCCGATCTCGACCTGAAAGGCGAGCGCGCGATCCCCGGCGATGTAGTGATGTCGGTGCTGGTGGCTCGGCTTGCCGCACTCACCACACGGGCGGCAGCAAGACGGACCTGAACGATCAGGCGCTCTTGGAAGCTCGCTTCATGAGACGCGAGGTGCGGCGAGCGGCCTGGTTCTTGTGGATCCGGCCTTTGGAAGCGGCTTTGTCGAGGCGCTTCTGGGCCATGCGAGCGGCCTCAGGGGCCTCAGCCGCACCGGCGTCGATCGCAGTCCGAGCCGCCTTCACGCGACTCTTCAGCTCCGAGCGCACACCCTTGTTGCGCTCGTGCCGCTTCTCGTTCTGCCGGTTCCGCTTGATCTGACTCTTGATGTTCGCCATGAGGGCGTGCGCTACTCCAAAGATTCGTCTGGGACCCGAGCAGGCTATCAGGGGGACCGGTTCAGGCCTCCAGCGGGTCGGGTGAGATTGGGCGGTGGCAGCTGAGTCTGGGGACTTACGGCAGACCTTCGCCGGGTCGGCGCGCGATATCGGCCGATTCCTGCTTGACCACCCATCGGCGAACCGCGCTTTCCTTGCAATCCACCTTCGATGAACCGCGGCCGTATCGGGTGGCGCTGGCGCGGTGTGATCGCCTGCGGGGCGTCCACCACCGAATAGGTCTGTGAAGGTGGGCCCACCATTCGCCATCAGCTTTCGAAACAGCGCAAGGCGAGACCGCGGTCGGCGAAGAACTGGTCGGGATCTCAGAGACCCCATTGCAACTTCTCGCGTGTGGCTTCGATCTCGCCGTGCCCGCGCTCCCAGCCATCTTTCATGTCGATCAGTCCAGCAGTTCTGCAAGTGAAGTGTGTCGACATCGACGTTGATGTCGACGCGTAGCGTGTTTGCCGCGCGCCGACGCGCATGATTTCTGCCACGAGATTGGCAGGATCTTGACGTGTTTCCAGGCGTTTCGCGGGCCTGAATGTCACACCCCCCTGTCATCGTGGTCGCATGAAGTTCGAGGAGATCCGCGACGCGCTTGCAGTTCGCACTGCATCGCTGGTGCCCGAGGAGTACTCGGGTGCTGACGCGGCTCGACTCACCGAAGTCGGCGCGGAGATCGTCAAGCTCGGCGAAGCCGTCACGCTGCTCTTTGCCAAGCGTGCGGCCGACACGGGTGCCTGGACCCGCACGTCGCATGCTGTGAGCGCTGAGCAGTGGCTTGCGGGCGTGTCAGGCACCTCTGAGCACGCGGCGCGCGAGACGCTTACGACCGCGGACCGTCTCGCATCGTTGCCGGCCACCGCCGACACGCTGCGCGCCGGCGGCCTGTCCCTCGCGCAAGCGGCCCAGGTGACTGCGGCTGCTTCGGTCGCTCCTGGATCCGAAGAGCACCTGATCCACGTTGCGACACATCGCGGGTTCCGTGAGCTGCGCAGCGAGAAGGAACGTGTGATCGCGTGGGCCAGCGACGAGGCCAAGGGTCGTGAGCAGGCCCGCAAGGAACGTCATCTGCGTACCTGGACGCGCGGCTACGCCACCCACGGAACCTTCTCTGGGCCTACCGAGCAGATCGCCGAGATCCTCGCCGCACTCAAACCGCTCGAACGTGACGCGTTCGACACCGCCAGGCGCGCCGGGCGGCACGAATCACACGACGCCTACCGCTTCGACGCCCTCGTCGGTCTTGCCCGCAGTGCTGCGGCACCCACGGCTGCGCGGTCGCAGAATTCCGACGTGGTGCGGGTGCGCGTCGACCTCGGCTCGCTGCTCGATGGCAAGACCCGAGAAGGTGAGGTCTGCGAGATCCCCGGCGTCGGGCCCGTGCCTGTCGATCACGCTCGCAAGGTGTTGTCACACGGGCTGTTGGAGCTCGTGATCTCCGACGGAGTCGATGTCCAGACCGTGGTTTCCACCACCCGCCACGTACCTGTGGCGCTGCGCATTGCGGTCGACGAACGTGACCAGGGACGTTGCAAGGTCCGCGACTGTGACCACACCCGTGCTCTCGAGCGGCACCACACGCTCGGCTTCGCCGAGAATCGCATCACCAGATACGGGGTTCTTGGTGGTGTGTGCCCAGACCACCACGACCTGATCACCCATCGCGGATACGAGGTGGTCGAGAACGGCGATGGCACCTGGTCGCTCCGGGCGCCACCGAAATCCGACGCGGCGTAACACGCCGCTTCCGCCTTTTCGCTCGCCGACGTGCGGAGGAGTCCGGCCGCGCTCTGCGAGACTGGACGTCCCATGCCGACGTCCCGCGACCGCTTTCGCAACGTTTCGATCATCGCCCACATCGACCACGGCAAGTCGACGCTGGCCGATCGGCTCCTCGAGCTGTGTGGCGCTGTCGATCCGCGCGACATGCGCGCCCAGTACCTCGACTCGATGGACATCGAGCGCGAGCGCGGTATCACGATCAAGGCCCAGAACGTACGGCTCACGTGGAAGGACCACGTCCTCCATCTGATCGACACGCCCGGACACGTCGACTTCTCCTACGAAGTATCCCGCAGCCTGCACGCGTGCGAAGGCGCCGTCCTCCTCGTTGACGCCAGCCAGGGCATCGAGGCGCAAACGCTCGCCAACTGCTACTCGGCGCTCGAAGCGAACCTCACGATTGTCGCCGCGCTCAACAAGATCGATCTGCCGGCGGCCGAGCCCGACAAGCGCGCCGCGGAAATCGAGAAGGTGCTCGGCATCCCAGTCAATGAGATCCTCCGGATCTCGGCCAAGACAGGGGAGGGTGTCCCTGAACTCCTCGATGCGATCGTCGAACGAGTGCCTGCACCCGAAGGCGACCCCGACGCGCCGCTCCGCGCACTCCTCTTCGACTCGTATTACGACCCGTACCGCGGCGTGATCAGTGCGGTGCGCGTGTTCGACGGCACACTCACCACCGACGAAAAGCTCCGCTTCCTCCAGACCAAAGCCACCCACGATGCCGAAGAAGTCGGCGTACGGCTGCCGGTGCCCACGCCAGTGAAGTCGCTCGGTCCCGGCGAAGTCGGATACCTCATCGCGGGCATCAAAGACGTTGGCGAGGCCCGCGTCGGTGAGACCGTCACGAATGCCGCGCACCCGGGTGAGCCGCTCCCGGGCTACCGCAACCCCAAGCCGATGGTGTTCTGCGGTCTGTACCCGATCGTCGGCGACGAATACGGCGACCTGCGAGAAGCCCTCGAGAAGCTGCGCCTCAACGACTCATCCTTCACGTATGAGCCCGAGACGTCGGGCGCGCTCGGCTTCGGCTTCCGATGTGGGTTCCTCGGCCTGCTGCACATGGAGATCGTGCGAGAGCGGCTCGAGCGTGAGTACAACCTCTCGCTCGTCGCCACGGCCCCCAACGTCGAGTACCTCGCCCATCTGCACAACGGCGCAGTCGAGGTTGTCGACAACCCGTCGGCGATGCCAGAGAACAACGCGGTCGACTTCGTCAAAGAGCCCTACGTGAACATAACGGTGCTCACACCTACCGACTTCGTCGGCCCGATCATGGATCTCACGCAGACCCGCCGGGGCGAGATGATCAAGATGGAGTACCTCTCGGAGGACCGAGTGGAGCTGGTCTACGTGATCCCGCTCGCCGAAATCGTCCTCGACTTCTTCGACCAGCTCAAGTCGCGCACTCGCGGGTACGCGAGCCTCGACTACGAGCCCGCTGAGTACCAGCGCTCCGACCTCGTCAAGGTCGACGTGCTGCTCAACAACGTGCCGGTCGACGCGTTCTCCACGATCATGCACCGCGACAAGGCGTACGACTACGGCCGCCGCATGACGCAGAAGCTCAAAGAGCTGATCCCGCGCCAGCTCTTCGATGTGCCCATCCAAGCGGCGATCGGCGGGCGCATCATCGCTCGCGAGACGGTCAAGGCGGTGCGCAAGGACGTGATCGCGAAGTGCTACGGCGGCGACATCACGCGCAAGCGCAAGCTGCTCGAGCAGCAGAAGGCCGGCAAGCGCAAGATGAAGTCGATCGGCCGTGTGGAAGTTCCCCAAGAGGCGTTCGTCGCGGCACTCCGCCTCGACGAGTAGCCAGGCTTACGTCGGGCTTACCCGCGGAGGGGGTGGCGCCAGCTCGCCTGCGTACTCGTACGCTGCGCGCACCCATCCGCGGACGCGGCTCAGTGCTTCGTACGGCTCGAGGTCGGTGAGCCACGGATCAACGTCGACCCAATCGCCCGTCAACCCTCGGTTGCCCCACTCGCTGTGCACGACCACGGAGTGAACGTGAGGCGGGAGGCGGAGCATCACCCAGCTCTGGCCGGCGGCCATCGCGAACACGACTGCACCGGGATGCCCGACGAGCGGGATGCCACCGACGAACCGGGTGCTCGTCTCGGGAAGTTGCTCCACGAGCACGTGCAACCGTTCGAGCAGATCGGGATGGCAGCGTTGCGACTCGATCCGGACCCGTCGGCGTGCCCACAAGCGCCCCGTGGGGCGGTTCGTCGCCTCACGAAGCCACCGAGCCAGCGCGGCGTTCGCGGTGGTGGCGATGCGCACGAGCGGCAGAGTAGAGGCATCCAGGGGCAGCCTGCGTGTCGAACCATCACTGTGCGTCCAATCTGCAAGGCTCCACGAGGCCCTGTGAGGGAAGGTGAGCCCCGTGAGCGCTGAGGATCCCCGGGGCGCAAGCGACGCCCAGCTTGTGGTCGCGGTCGGCCGGTTCCACCAGGCTGCGCTCGCCGAGATCTACCGACGTCACGCCGGCGCCACCTTCGGGCTCGCGCTGCGCATCCTCAACTCGCGGGTGCTGGCCGAGGACGTCGTGCAGGAGGTGTTCCTCCGGCTCTGGAACCAACCCGAGAAGTTCGATCCCGAGCGGGGATCGCTGCGGGCGTTCCTTCTGGCCCAGACCCACGGTCGGAGCGTCGACCTCGTGCGAGCCGAGTCGTCGCGCCGAACGCGGGAAGAGAAGGACGCCCGGCGCCGAACCACGGAGAGCTACGACCTCGAACGCGAAGTCGAGCAGCTCACGCTGGGCGAGAACGTGCGCGCCGCGCTCGCCGAGCTTCAGGAGTCGGAACGCGCCGCGATCGAGCTCGCGTACTTCGGCGGTCACTCGTATCGGGAAGTTGCCGAGATGCTCGGCCAACCCGAAGGGACCGTGAAGAGCCGCATCCGCGCCGGCCTCGCGCATCTGCGCACGTCGCTGGTCACCAGCGGCGCAGCAGGAGATGGGGGACCATGGCTCGAGAGCTGAGTCCCCACGAGCTCCACGAGCTGCTCGGCGCCTACGCCCTCGACGCGGTCGACGGCGATGAGCGCGAGCAACTCGAAGCATGGCTCGAGCGGTCACCAGAAGCGCGCGAGGAGCTCGCCGGGCTGCGGGAGACGGCAGCCTTCCTGTCGCATGCCGGCTCGGAAGCGCCCCCGGGATTGTGGGCGCGGATCGAAGACGCGCTCGGCGAAGAGCCACCGGCGCTCGTGCTGCCGTTCCGCCGGCGTACCTTCGCGTTGCGCCTCACCGCGGGGATCGCTGCCGCGAGTGTCGCGGCAGCCACTGTCACCGTCGTCGTGCTCTCCGACAAGATCCAACGTCAGGACGACCGGCTCGAAGCCGTCGCAAGCAGCATGGAGCGCGACGGCACGCGTCGCGCGGCACTCGCGGCGATGGCCGATCCGCGCTCGCGCACGATGCACCTCGAATCCCCCAACGCCTCACCCAACGCCTCACCCAACGACGGCGGCGGCGGCGGTGCGACGGCGACCCTGGTGTCGATGCACGACGGCGCGGGCTATCTCATGTCGGCTGATCTGCCGCGGCTGCCCAACGACCAGACGTACCAGCTCTGGGCGATGTCGGGTCCGAACGACGCACCAACGATGGTGTCGGCTGGGGTGCTCGGCCGTGACTTCGACCTCGCCGCGTTCCGTGCGCCTACCGACGCCTGGGGATTCGCGATCACCGCGGAGGCCGCCTCAGGTGTCGTGCGGCCCCAAGGCCCCCATGTGCTGGAGGGTGCGTTCGCCTAAGGCGGAGCGGGAGCGAAGCAATCGAGGTGACCGCAAGGCGCCGGCGTTGGCACTCGATAACATCGAGTGCCAACACGTCCCCACCCCAGATTCTTGGGAATCCAGCCTGGACCCAGTCCCGGGGCGTAGGTGGAGCACCCCCATGGACCAACCAGAGCTCGACGACCGCAAGGCCGCCATCCTCAAGGCGGTGGTCGAGGAGTACGTGGAGACCGCTCAGCCCGTCGGCTCTCAGGCGATCGCCCTAGCGAGCGGTCTCGGAGTTTCGAGCGCCACCGTCCGCAACGAGATGACGGTCCTCGAGCGGGAGGGATATCTCCGCCAACCGCACACCTCGGCGGGCCGCGTCCCCACCGACCAGGGCTACCGGTTCTTCGTCGATCGCTATGCGCCGACGGGTGGGTTGCCGCCGATGCAGCGTCGCGTGGTGTCCGACTTCTTCGCTTCGACGCACCAGGCACTCGAAGACCTGCTCCACGAGACCAGTCAGATGTTGTCGCGCGTGAGTCATCACGCCGCGATGGTCATGGCGCCGGAGCCCGACAGCGCGGTCGTGCGCAGCGTGCAGCTCGTGCCGCTCCAAGCGCGCGTGGTGTTGCTCGTCGTCGTGCTCTCGAACGGCGCCGTCGAGAAGCAAGCCCTGCACCTCGACAAGGATGCCGACGAAGGCCGCGTGCGCGCGGCGGGCGTGGCGCTCGACGGATTGTTGCGCGGGCGTCCGTGGGTCGACCTGCCCGACGCTCCAACCACCGGCGATCCAGCCGCCGACGATGTTGTGAACGCCGCGCACAACGCGCTCGTGGGTCTCGCCGCCGAAGCAACGTCGGAGCCGCTGTACGTCGGCGGCGTCAGTCGGATCGCCGCCGAGCAGGAAGCGTTCTCTACGAACGACGGCGCGGCGCGCCTGCTCGAGATGCTCGAACGTCAAGTGATCGTGGTCTCCCTCGTGCGCGAGCTGCTCGACCGCGGGGTCACGGTGAGCATCGGATCCGAGAACCGGCTCGATGAGCTGCGCGACTGCTCCATCGTCGTTGCGCCATACGAGGCGGAAGGCGGCGCGTCTGGCATCGTCGGAGTGCTCGGACCCACACGTATGGACTACCGGCACGCGCTCGCCGCGGTGACCGCGGTATCGCAACAGCTCGGCCGCCACCTCTCGTGACCGACTACTACGAGCTGCTCGGCGTCAGCCGATCAGCGACCGAAGACGAGCTCAAGCGCGCGTACCGTGAGCTTGCCCGCCGCTATCACCCCGACAGCGGACACAACGATCCCGCGCACGAAGAGAAGTTCAAGGAGATCTCGGTCGCGTACGAGACGCTGCGCGATCCGGAACGGCGCCGGCGCTACGACGTGTTCGGCGACGGCGGCGGGCGCGCTGGCGCAGGACCGAGTGCCGACGCGTTCGGTTTCGGCGACCTCTTCGATGCCTTCTTCGGGGGCGGCGGCGATCCGTTCGGCAACCGTCGGGGCGGCGCGCCGGGTCGTGGTCCCGACGCCGAGGCTCTGCTCGAGCTCACGCTGGAGGAGGCTGCCTTCGGCACCACGCACACGATGGAGGTCCGCCTTCCGGTGGCTTGCAGCCGTTGTGAGGGCTTGGGCTGCGAGCCCGGGACCCAACCCACCCTGTGTGACGTGTGCGCCGGGAGGGGCGAGGTGCGTCAGGTCCGGCGTTCGATCCTCGGGCAGATCGTGACCGCCTCGGCGTGCGGCGTGTGCGCCGGCACGGGTATGCGAGTCCTTTCGCAATGCAAGGACTGCCGGGGCGACGGCCGCGTGCAAGCCGCGCGCACCATCGACGTCGAGGTCCCGGCCGGGGTCGACGCCGGCCAGCGTCTTCGCCTCACCGGACGCGGTCCGGCGGCGCCCCGCGGTGGTGAGCCCGGCGATCTCTACGTCACCGTGCAAGTCGTGCCGCACAACGACTTCGAGCGCCATGGCGACGACCTCTTGCACGCGCATCCGCTGTCGGTCGCGCAGGCTGCGCTCGGCGCCGTCTTGAGCGTGCCCACGCTCGAAGGCGGCACCGATCTGACCGTGCCGCCCGGCACCCAACCCGGACAGATGTTCCGCGTCAAAGGCGCCGGCGTGCCTTCGCTGCGCGGTCGCGGTCGCGGTGATCTCCTCGTGCGGGTCGACGTCGTCATCCCGTCGCGCCTGTCCGAGGAAGAAGCGACGTTGCTGCACCGTCTCGCGGAGCTGCGCGGCGAAGAGGTGGCACCCCCCGACAAGGGTGTGCGCTCGCGGCTGCGGTCTGCGTTCCGCTAACCCAGCGGCCATGTCGTTCTGACCGTGTCGTTCTGACCGTGTCGTTCTGACCGTGTCGTTCTGACCGTGTCGTTCTGACCGTGTCGTCTGAGCAGGTCGGCTGGGCCGCGGCGACGAGCGCGGTCGCGCACGTATTTGTCGATGAGGGTCTCGACGAGCAACTGACGATCGACGGCCGCGATGGTCATCACCTCGCGCGGGTGCGTCGGCTTCGAGTGGGTGAGTTCGTCACAGCGGCCGACGGGTTCGGCCGATGGCGCGAGTATGTCGTGGCCAGCGTGGATCGCGACGTGGTCGCGCTCGCAGCGCAGAGCGACACTCGACGCGAACCCGATCTCGAACCGACGCTCGCCGTCGCGTTCGCGCTCACGAAAGGCGAGAAGCCCGAGACGGTCGTCACCCGCCTCACCGAGCTCGGCGTGGATCGCGTGATCCCCGTCGCCGCGACCCGCTCGGTCGTGCGATGGGATGCCAAGCGCGCCGCAACGGCGGTCGAGCGGCTCGAGATCGTCGCTCGTGAAGCGGCGATGCAGTCGCGGCGGTCGAAGCAGACGGTCGTCGATGCCCCCGTGCCGCTCCTCACATTGGCCGGCCATCCCGGGGCCGTCGTGGCCGACCGCGAGGGCGATCCCGTGGCCGCACTGGCGGAACCGGGACCCGAGGGGTGGCTGCTGGTGGTGGGTCCCGAGGGCGGCCTGACCGAAGAGGAGCTTGAGGCCTTTGGCTCGGCCCCTCGTCTGGGGGTCGGACCCTATGTGCTGCGGGCTGAGACCGCCGCGGTCGCCGGGGCGGCGGCGCTCACCACCCGACGCCATTTCTCGGAAATGTTGGGTGAGGGCCACGGAGGGTGAGCACAAAGCGACACTCTTTGGTACGCTCCGCGCGAGGTTACGAGAGGTTGGGGAGACCACTGTGAGCGACACGGGTACTCATATCGGTGAACGGCTGCGGGCCATTCGGCGCCAGCAGGGTTTGTCGCTCCACGATGTGGAGGCCCGGTCCGGGCAGGAGTTCAAGGCCTCCGTCCTCGGTGCCTACGAGCGTGGGGAACGGGCGCTCTCCGTCGGTCGCCTGATGCGCCTCGCTGAGCTCTACGACGTGCCCGCCGACCAGCTGTTGCCCAAGGGTGGCCCCGAGGTCGAGATCGACCTCACCCGGGTCGATGCCGGCATGGCCACCACGATGACCCTCGATCTCGTGCGGCTGAACCAGCTCGAGCACCCCGACGCAGCCATCCTCGCCCGCTACTCGGCCACGATCCAGCGCCAGCGAGAAGACTTCAACGGTCGCATGCTCACGATCCGTCGCGACGACGTGCTGGTCCTGGCTGCCGTCCTCGGCCGCAAGCCCGAGGAGTTCGGCGCCCACCTCCAAGAACTAGGCCTCCGCGTCGGTTCTTAGACAGTGCGAAGCACGCCAATCTCATGCGAGAGCGGGATCTCCTGGCGCGCCCGAGAGGTGGCTTTGCCGCCTCTCGACCAATGCGCTCCGGGAGCGGTAGCGCTGGGAGGGGCTGACGGGGAGGGCCTGCCCTCCCCGTCTAACTAACCTTCGATACACCGTGTCCGCCCCGTCCTCTACGCAGCTGAAAGTCCTGGTTCCTGGCAACCACCTCATGGTGGACCTGCTGGGCCAACGCGATGAGCTGCTGAAGATCGTCGAGAGCGCCTTCCCCGTCACGATCCACGTGCGAGGCAACGAGATCACCGTCACCGGTGAGGCCGACGACGCTGAGCGGGTCGGTCGGCTGTTCGAGGAGCTCGTGCTCCTGGTCCAAGACGGCCAAACATTCGATCGAGAAGGGCTCGGGCGCACCATCGCAATGCTGAAAGCCGATGAACGACCATCCGAGGTGCTGGGCACCGAGGTGCTCAAGGGTCGCAAGCCGATCCGGCCGAAGACCGCGGGCCAGAAGCGCTATGTCGACGCGGTGATGGCGAACACGGTCACGTTCGCGATCGGCCCGGCGGGAACCGGGAAGAGCTACCTCGCGGTCGCGCTCGCCGTGCAATCCCTCCAGGCCAAGGAAACCCGCCGCATCATCCTCACGCGACCGGCGGTGGAAGCCGGCGAGCGCCTCGGGTTCCTTCCCGGCGACATGCTCGCGAAGGTCGACCCGTATCTCCGACCGCTCTACGACGCGCTGTACGACATGTTGGAGCCGGAAGTGGTCGTGCGCCTCATGGAGCGCGGCACGATCGAGGTTGCGCCGCTCGCCTTCATGCGCGGTCGCACACTCAACGACTCGTTCATCATCCTCGATGAAGCCCAGAACACGACGCCGGAACAGATGAAGATGTTCCTGACCCGGCTCGGCTTCGGCTCGCGGATCGTGATCACCGGCGACGTCACGCAGATCGATCTGCCCGCGGGCCGCGACCACTCGGGCTTGCTCGCCGTGCGCAACATCCTGCACGACATCGACGGCTTGACGTTCGTCGATCTCGATCGCGGCGACGTCGTCCGTCACCGCATCGTGCAGGACATCGTGCATGCCTACGAGCGCGCATCGGGTGAAGCGTGAGGTCGTCGGCACCGGTCCAGGTGTTCGGGGCCGATGAGCAGAACGCCGTACCCGTCGACGTGCTGCGCTTCGTGCGGCTCGCCGAACTCGTGCTGCGAGAAGAGCGCGCGCCGAACGATGCCGAGCTTTCGGTGATCTTCGTGGACGAGCAGGCGATCACCGATCTGCATGAGCGCTTCCTCGATGAGCCCGGACCGACCGACGTGCTCGCGTTCCCGCTCGACGACGATGTGGCGCCCGGCGGCCGACAACCCGATGAGGGCGGCCGGGGTCCTGGCGCAGCGCCCGATCCCACCGACCTTCCAACCGTCCTCGGCGATGTGGTCGTGTGTCCGACGGTGGCAAAGCGTCAAGCCGAGGAGCGCGGGCTCGCCGTCGACGACGAGCTCGCGTTGCTCGTGGTGCACGGCGTGCTGCACCTGCTCGACTACGACCATGCTGAGCCGGCCGAGGCCGAGCGGATGAAGCGCCGTGAACGCGAGCTGCTCGACCGGTTCGCCGCGAACGAGCGCCCTGACGGCGCCCAGGCCGATGCTGCCCAGGCTGATGTTGCCGAGGCCGATGCTGCCCAGGCTGATGTTGCCCAGGCCGAGACGGGATCGACTCCATGAGCGGGAGCGACTGGCTGATCACAGCGATCGTCGTCGTGCTGTTCTTGTTCTCGACGTTGCTCGCGCTCGCCGAGATGGCCTTCGCCCGCATGAACCGGATCCGGGCGCTCACCCTCGAAGAAGAGGGGCGGAAGGGTGCGGCACGCCTCGCACGCATGTTGGAGAAGCCCGAGCAGACGATCAACTCGCTGCTGCTGCTCTTGCTCGTGTCGCAGCTCACCAGTGCGAGCCTCATCGGCATCCTGCTGGAGAAGCACTTCGGCACGTACGGCGTGGCCATGGGGCTCGTGCTCCAGATCGTGCTGTTCTTCGTGGTCGGTGAAGTGATCCCGAAGACCTACGCGATCCAGAACACCGACCGCGCCGCGCTGGCGATGTCGGGCTTCCTCTTTGCGATCACGAACATCCCGCCGCTGCACGGGGTCTCACGCGCGCTCATCGGATTCGCGAACGTGCTCCTTCCCGGGCGCGGGCTCAAGCAAGGTCCGTTCGTCACGGAAGAGGATCTCCGGACGATGGCCGACGTGGCGGCCGACGAAGAGTCGATCGAGCGCGAGGAACGACGACTCATCCACTCGATCTTTGAGTTCGGCGACAGCGTGGTGCGTGAAGTGATGAAGCCACGCCCCGACATGGTGGCGATCGAAGCGAGTGCGCCGATCGAGGCGGCCATTGAGCGAGCCATCGAAGGCGGCTTCTCACGGCTTCCGGCATACGACGAGACCACCGACAACATCGTCGGGCTTGTGTACCTCAAGGATCTCGTGCGCCGAGCGCGCAGTGGCGGCGCGGAAGAGCCGGTGCGCGGTGTGCTGCGCCCAGCCGTGTTCGTCCCCGAGCAGAAGCGACTCGCGGAGCTGCTGCACGAGATGCAGGAACGTCAGTTCCACATGGCCGTCGTCGTCGACGAGCACGGCGGTACCGCCGGCGTCGTCACGATGGAGGATCTGCTCGAAGAGATCGTCGGTGAGATCACCGATGAGTACGACGTGGAAGAGCCCGGCATCGAGCACCTCCCCGATGGCGCGCTCCGCGTGGCCGGGAGCCTGCCGATCGACGACCTCTCCGAGGAGCTGGGCGTCGAGCTGCCCGACGAGGAGTGGGACACGGTCGGCGGTCTGGTGTTCAACCTGCTCGGACATGTGCCCGTCGAGAGCGAAAGCGTCAAGTTCCAGGGCTTCGACTTCAAGACCGAGGTCGTTCAAGGCCGCCGGATCGTCTCGGTCCTCGTGCGGCTTGCCCGCAGCAGCGAACCGCCAGCCGACGACGCGCCCCCATCGTGACGGCCCCGCCCGACTTCGGATCAGGCGGCTTCCGATCGGGCTTCGTCACCGTGGTCGGTCGACCCAACGTCGGCAAGTCGACCCTGGTCAACCGCTTCGTCGGAACCAAGGTCGCGATCACGTCGCCGCGGCCGCAGACCACCCGCACCACGATCCGCGGTGTGCGCACGTCGCCAACGCATCAGCTCGTGCTGCTCGACACGCCGGGGCTGCACCGGCCCCGGACCGCGCTCGGTGAGCGCACCAACGAGCGGGCGCGCGCAACGCTGAGTGAGGTCGACGTGATCTGCTTCGTCGTCGAGGCGAACGCACCGATCGGTCGCGGTGACCGCTTCATCAGCGCGATGGTGCAGGAGGTCGCGACACCTCGCATCCTCGTGGTGAACAAGACCGACGCCGCGTCGGACGCCCAGGTCGTCGAGCACCTGGGCCGTGCGTCCGAGTGGCTGGGCGACTTCGAGGCGTTCTTCCCGGTGTCGGCGCGCTCGGGGGAGGGCGTCGATGCATTGGCCGCCGACCTCGAGAGTCGCCTGCCGGAGGGACCGCAGTACTACCCCGATGGTGTGGTGACCGATCAGGCCGAGATGTTCATCGCGGCCGAGCTGCTGCGCGAGCAGTTGCTCCTCGTGACCCACGAGGAGGTGCCGCACTCGATCACGGTCGAGGTCGAGCCGATGGACGACGACGGCGACGATCGGCACCATCCCGACGACGTGCTCCGGCTCCAGGCCGTGGTGCGGGTGGAGCGGGCCTCGCAGAAGGGCATCGTGATCGGCAAGGGTGGAGCGCTGCTCAAGGAGGCGGGCACGGCGGCGCGGCGGGAGCTCGAGGCGCTCCTGGGCACCCGGATCTACCTCGAGACCACGGTCCGGGTGGAGCGGAACTGGCAGCGCCGACCCCAGGCCCTCGACCGCCTCGGGTATTGACTCCCACAAGTTGCTGTTTCGCGACGGGCCGGGGTTAGAGTGCCGACGCGCTCGGGGGCCGAGCGCTTAGAGCCAGACTCACCGACACCGGGGAAGATGAGGCTGCAGCGCACGCGCCGGGCGATCCACAAACGATGGTGGATCCCGGCGCTCGCCACTCTCGCGTTGGTTCTCAACGCCTGCTCGACGGAGTCGGGCCCGAAGAACCACCAGAACTCGCTGCGCCCTGAGGGCAAGTACGCCAAGCAGATCGACAACCTCTTTACTCCGGTCCTCTGGGTGGCCGTAATCGTTGGCGTCGGTGTCATCGGGGCGACGATCTTCATGGCCATTCGCTTCCGTCGGCGTCCGGGTGTGGACGTACGGCCGAAGCAGACGCACGGCAGCACGCCGCTCGAGATCGGGTGGACGATCCTGCCGGCGGTGATCTTGCTCATCGTCGCCGTGCCCACGGTCAGCACGATCTTCGACCTCGACGAGAAGCCGAAGAACCCGATCGAGATCACGGTCGTCGGCAAGCAGTGGTGGTGGCAGTTCGACTACCCCAAGACCGACTCCGGCAAGGCCGTCGTCACTGCAAACGAGATGCACATCCCCACAGGGCGCGATGTGTTGCTCACGCTCGAGGCATGTGACGAGTCGCTGCCCAATGGTCAGGCGCAGGCCGACGGCTCGACGAGTCCCGGATGCAACGTGTTGCACAGCTTCTGGGTGCCGGCACTGGCCGGCAAGCGCGACGTGGTCCCCGGCCGCGAGAACCAGATGAAGGTGCACGCCGACGAGGAAGGCGTGTTCCTCGGCCAGTGCGCCGAGTACTGCGGTCTCTCTCATGCCAACATGCGCTTCCGCGTGATCGCGCAGAGCCCTTCGGAGTACGAAGCCTGGCTCGAATCGCAGCGCGAAGGGCCCGCGGTGGATCTGGCCGAAAGCGACGCCGAAGACCTGTTTGCTGCGAGGTTCCAGTGCGGGAACTGCCACACAGTGGGCGACTCGGGCGTGAGCACCTACGGGCCGAACCTCACGCACATCGCGAGTCGGGCCACGTTCGCCAGCGGTTACTACGAGCTCACGCGCTCGAAGCTCATCCAGTGGCTCATGGACGCACCGTCGCTCGTCCCGATGCAGTCGGAGGACTGCCGGCTTGGTTCGCCTGGGACGATCGAGGGCGCCATCTGCGTCGGGATGCCATCGTTCACGAACAACACGCCCAACGGTGATACGAAGAAGTACCCGGATATGACCCGGAGCGAGGCCGAAACCCTCGCCGACTTCCTTCTCTCTCTGAAGTGATGGGACTGCGCTCAAAAGTGATGGCGACATGACCACCGTGACCGGAGCACTCACGACCGCGCGACGGCCGTTCATCCTGCGCCGTCCCATGAAGACCACTGGCGTCTCGAGCTGGTTCACCACGATCGACCACAAGAAGATCGGGATCATGTACGGCTCGGCCGCGCTGATCTTCTTCCTCGTGGGCGGCCTTGAGGCGCTGCTGATCCGACTCCAGCTCGCCGGGCCGAACGGCACGGTCGTGAGCGCGGCTCAGTACAACGAGCTCTTCACCATGCACGGCACGACCATGGTGTTCCTCGTCGGTATGCCGATGGCCGTCGGCATCGGGAACTACTTCATCCCGATCATGATCGGCGCCCGCGACGTCGCGTTCCCGAGGCTCAACGCCTTCGGCTTCTACGTCGTGTGCGCCGGTGCGATCTTCCTGTACTCGAGCTGGATCCCTGGGATCAACGGCGTCCCGAACGGTGGATGGTTCGGCTACACGCCGCTGTCCGACACCCCGATGACGGCCGGGTTCCTTCCCGGGCACGGGCCCGACTTCTGGACCATCGGCATCATCATGCTCGGCATCGGGTCGACGACGTCCGCGATCAACTTCATCGTGACGATCCTCAACATGCGCGCGCCCGGTATGACGCTCATGCGGATGCCGGTGTTCGTCTGGATGATGCTGGTCGTTGCGTTCCTGACCGTGTTCGCGATGCCGATCATCACCGTCGCGCTGATCATGGTGTTCTTCGACCGCAGCTACGGCACCTTGTTCTTCCAACCCGCGGCCGGCGGCGATCCATTGCTCTATCAACATCTCTTCTGGTTATTCGGCCATCCCGAGGTGTACATCCTCATCCTCCCTGGCATGGGCATCGTGTCGGAGATCCTTCCGGTCTTCTCGCGCAAGCCGCTGTTCGGGTACGCGGTCGTGGTGTTCTCGGGGATCGCGATCGGGTTCCTCGGGTGGGGAGTGTGGGCGCACCACATGTTCGCAACCGGGCTCGGACCGGTGGCGATCTCGGCATTCGCCGTCTCGACGATGCTGATCGCAGTACCGACAGGCGTGAAGATCTTCAACTGGCTTTCCACTGTCTGGCGCGGGTCGGTACAGCTCACCACCGCGATGCTCTTCTCGCTCGGGTTCATCGCGATGTTCACGATCGGTGGGCTCTCCGGCGTGCTGCACTCGGTCGTTCCGGCCGACACCCAGCAAACCGATACGTACTTCGTGGTGGCCCACTTCCATTACGTGCTGTTCGGCGGGCTCATGCTCGCGGTGTTCGGCGGCATGTACTACTGGCTGCCCAAGGTCTTCGGCCGCATGCTCAACGAGCGCCTCGGCAAGTTGAACTTCTGGACGATGCTGATCGGGTTCAACCTCACGTTCTTCCCGATGCACTTCGTCGGCCTGTACGGGATGCCCCGGCGCACGTACCGGTACGACTCGGGCCTCGGCTGGGACGTGTGGAACCTCGTCGAGACCATCGGCGCGTTCATCATCGCCATGTCGACGCTCATCTTCCTCACGAACGTGATCGTCTCGATCAAGCTCAAGCGCGGTGCCGTCGCGGGGAACGACCCCTGGGACGGGCGGACGCTCGAGTGGACGACATCGTCGCCGCCGCCGGAATACAACTTCGCCGACATCCCCGAAGTCGAGGCCCGCGACGCGTTCTGGCACGACAAGTACACCGAAGACGACGAAGGACGACTCGTGCCGTTGCCGAGCGGGGGCGCCGACGCCGGCGGTGGTGGCGGACAGCAGCATCACATCCACATGCCGTCGCCGTCGTTCTACCCATTGGTGATGGCTGCCGGGCTCATTCCGCTCGGGTACGCCGCCGTGTACCGCAGCTTCGTGTGGCTCGGCATCGGCGCGCTCACGCTGCTCTACGGGCTGTACGCGTGGGCCATCGAGCCCGCGACGGAGCCTGAGCCCGAATCTGCGCCTGCACGCACTCCCGAGCCGGCGGTCTGAGGACTCACGATGGCGACGATCGAGCAGACCAACGAAGTGGGCGCACCGGCGAGTCGGGGTGGCTCACCGGGGCACGACCCGCATGCGACCGCAACCGGCGTCACCAACCTGAAGCTGGGAATGTGGCTGTTCCTCGCGTCCGACTGCCTCTTCTTCGGCGCCTTCATCGCGACCTATCTGCTCTACCGAGGGCGCGACACGGTCGGCGTGGGTCCGAAGGAGCTCTTCGACATCCCGTTCACCTCGGCGACCTCGTTCATCCTCCTGATGAGCAGCCTCACGATGGTGCTCGCGCTCGCGGCCATCCAGCGAAACGACATTCGCCGCTTGCGCATCTGGCTGCTGGCCACCGCGCTCCTCGGCGCCACGTTCATCGCCGGCCAGGTCTTCGAGTTCACGGAGTTCAACCGCGAGGGCCTCAACCTCACGACCAACCTGTTTGGCTCCTCGTTCTTCGTGACTACCGGCTTCCACGGCGCCCACGTGACCGCAGGCATCATCTGGCTCATGTCGCTGTGGGGCCTGGCCTCGCGGGGTCGGCTCACGCAGAAAGACTCCGAGCGGGTTGAGATCGCCGGCCTCTACTGGCACTTTGTCGACGTCGTGTGGATCGTGATCTTCACCGTCGTCTACCTCGTGCCCCAGCCCGGACCGACAGGTTCATGACCGAGCCAATGACCACTGAATCCACCGACCTGGCCAAGGTCGAAGAGGGTGGGTCAGCACTCGCGCCCGCGGAACATGCGCCCGAGATGTCGCCGGGGGAGATCCACCCGCATCCGTCGCCGCTCCAGTACGTCATCGTCGCCGTCATCCTGTGTGTGGTCACTGCGCTAGAGATCGCGGTCTCCTACACCGAAGGTGAGATTCCCGACGCGCTGATCGTGGTGCTGCTGCTCGGCATGGCGATCCTCAAGTTCGTGATCGTCGCCGCGTGGTTCATGCACCTGCGCACCGATATGCCGATCTTCCGGCGCTTCTTCGTCATAGGGATCGTGGCCGCGATCATCCTGTATCTGATCGTGCTCTCCACGCTCAACCGATTCTCATGACTTTGGGGGTGGGTGGCGCCCTCCCGAGCTGGCACACCCACGTCGACGTCTGGCTGATCACCCTCGTACTCGGCGCCGGCTACTGGTTGGCGGTGCGCCGCATCGGTCCGCGCTTTGCTGAGACGAACACCCGCGGCGCAGGTACCCTGCGGCGCAGTGAGTCGGGGCCCGAGCGGCCCGGCGCCGTAGGCGCCGAGAGCGGGAAGGCTGAGACGGGCGCACCGGTCGTCACGCGCTTCCAGGCTGTGTGCTTCGGGCTCGGCGTGGTCACGGTGTGGTTGGCGTCGAGTTGGCCGATCCACGACGTGGCCGAGACCTCGATGTACAGCGTGCATATGGTGCAGCACCTGTTGCTTGCCATGGTCGCGGCGCCGCTCCTTCTGCTCGGTACGCCGGCGTGGCTGGCGCGTTGGCTGCTGCGACCGCCAAGCGCGCTGTTCCGAACGGTGCGCGCGCTGTCGCGGTTCTTCCCGGCGATCGCCGTCTTCAACGTGGTGCTCGTCGTCACGCACTGGCCGGCGGTCGTCGATGGGAGCCTCAACTCCCACCCGCTCCACTTCGTGTTGCACGCGGCGATCTTCGTGGCGTCGCTCATCATCTGGATGCCGGTGCTCAGCCCGCTCCCGGAGATCCCTCGACTCGCGCCGCCGATGCGCGCCGTGTTCCTCTTCCTCCAGTCAATCGTGCCGACCGTCCCGGCGTCGTTCCTCACGTTCGGCGGGAAGCCGCTCTACGAGTTCTATGTGGGGAAGCCCCATCTCTGGGGCCTCTCGACGCTCGAGGATCAGCAGACCGCGGGGCTCATCATGAAGCTCGGCGCCGGGATGCTGTTGTGGGCGCTCATCGCCGTAATCTTCTTTCGGTGGGCGGCCGACGAAGATGGGCGGGGCCGTCCGCAACGAATACGACGTGCGCTCGACCGTGAGCTCGAACAGATCCAAGCCGAAGCTGCCGACGAGGGTGTGAGGCAATGACCACAATCGAGACCGAAGCCGAACCGGAGCAGCCGACCGAGGAACCGGTCGAGCCGGCACCGGACGCCCCGTCGAGCGGAGGGCCACCGGTCGAGCCCCCCGAGCTCGATGCCGGATCGCCGTACCCGCACAGCGAAGCGCTGTGGAGCCGCGCCATCCTGCCGCTTGCCCTGCCGATCCTCGCCTGCATCACCATTGCGGTGTGGGTCATCAACCTTTCGCGCGCATTTCTCGCTGGCAGCAAGACCGGCGCGGTGGTGGTCGTCATGGTCGTGACGATCTCGATCATGGCCGGTGCCGCGTTTATGTCGGCATCCACGCGCATGCGCTCGACATCGCGCCTGCTGATCGCGTCGGCAATGCTGTTGCTGATCATGTCGGCCGGTCTCGTATCACTCGGCCCGAGCGAAGAAGAAGAGGGTGGTGAGACGGCCGCGTACGTGCCGCCCAAGGGGCCTACGGTCGACCAGCTCGACGTCGTCGCCCTCGCCTCCATCGAGTTCGACAGCGACGAGTACACGATTCCCACTGGCGGGATCATCAACGTCAAGTTCTCGGGAGCGCCGGCTCACACGCTCCTGATCGAGGACGCGAAGTTCGTTGGGTTCGTCCTGACGTCCTCGCCGAAGACCGCCGAGAAGGCGAAGCTCGACCCCGGCGAGTACACGATCTACTGCAACGTTGCCGGTCACCGCGCAGCGGGCATGGAGGCGACCGTTACGGTCGGGTGAGCGGCGACCCCTCCGGCACGAGCACCCTGAGCGCGCCTGGTACCGCTTCGAGTTGAGCCGGGAGCGGGCCGACTCGCTCACCACTCGCCCACAGCTCCGGTGCGCGTCGCGTCTCGTCGGCGGAGATCTCCACTCTTGTTCCACGCATCGTGATCACGTCGTCGAGTGCGGTGTGCGTGCCCTTGAAGACTCGTGGGGACCGCCGCAGGAACTCCGCCTTGGACACGCCGAGGATCACGCATACGTCGAGCAGACCGTCGTCGACCTGAGCGGCCGGTGTGATCATCATCCCGCCCGCGTAGCACCGCGTGTTGCCGACCGCGACGAGCCAGGCATCTCCCTCCCACTCCGCATCATCGACCTTCACTCGCATCGGGCTTGGTCTGTAGACGGCGAGCGTGCGCAGCAACGCAAGGACGTACAACGGCGTACCCGTTGCCCAGCGCACGCCGTTCGCCCATCGGTTGGCCTCAGCGTCAAAGCCGGTGTTGGCGACGGTAGTGAACATCGTGGTCGCGCCATCTTGTGCGGTGGCACGCCCGAGGTCGATCGTGGTGATGCGTCCGTGTTCGATGAGCTCAATCGCGTCGCTCGCGCGTCGAGGGATGCCGAGATGGCGGGCCAGGTCGTTGCCCGCGCCCGTGGGAACGACCGCGAGTGGCCCCTGCTCGTCGGCCGAAACCGCGGCGAGGCTGCTCACGGTGCCGTCGCCGCCGCACGCGATGACGCCGTCGCCTCGGGCGAACGCTTCTCGCGCGTGGCGTTTGCCATCGACCGCGTCGAGCGAGACGTGCACGGGAATGTCGTGGGCCGCGAACGCAGACTGCAGAGCGGGAAGTGCCTTGGACGTGCGGCCGCGCCCTGCCGTCGGGTTCACCACCGCCGACCAGCGCACGGCGCGGAACCGTAGTGCCAGATCGGAGTGCGGGATGGCAATCCGGGCGTTCCAACCTTTGCAGTGACGGGATGGGCGGTAGCGTGCGCGAAGTGACCCCGGTGCCTGATTCCCTCGACCCCGCGCGCGTGCCTCGACACGTCGCGGTGGTCATGGACGGCAACGGACGGTGGGCGAAACGGCGTGGACTCAAGCGCACCGAAGGTCACGCCGCCGGTGAGGAGGCGCTCTTCGACACCGTCGAGGGGGGCCTCGACATCGGGCTCAAGTGGCTCACCGTGTTCGCTTTCTCCACCGAGAACTGGCGGCGCCCGCTCGACGAGGTGCGCTTCCTCATGCGTTTCAACGAGTCGCTGTTGCTCCGGCGCCGTGACGACCTCAACGAACGCGGCGTGCGGGTGCGCTTCATCGGGCGCCGGGGCGGCCGCGTGCCGCGCCGGGTCCTGCGCCACATCGAGGACACCGAAGCGCTCACGGCGCGCAACCGGCGGATGACGCTCACGTTCGCGTTCAACTACGGGGGACGGGCTGAGCTCGTAGACGCGGTGCGCACCATCGCGGCGGAGGCCCGCGCCCGAAAGCTCGATCCGTCGAAGATCGACGAGAAGACGATCAGCCGGCACCTCTACGCGCCCGACATGCCCGACCCAGACCTGCTCGTGCGCACCTCGGGGGAGTACCGCATCTCGAACTACCTGCTGTGGGAGCTCGCCTATGCGGAGCTCGTGTTCACCGACGCTCTCTGGCCCGACTTCCGACGCGCCGACCTCTTCGAAGCGATCAGCGAGTACCAGCGCCGAGAACGCAGATTCGGCGCGATCGATTCCAACTGACGCCCAGGCAAGATCCCACTGCTGTAGTTACACTGATGCAATGCCGGGCTTGTATCGCGACAAGGGCGTGGTGCTCCGCACTCACAAGCTGGGCGAGGCGGATCGCATCGTCAGCCTCATGACGCAGACCAACGGCAAGGTCCGCGCAGTCGCGAAGGGGATCCGGCGGCCGGGGAGTCGCTTCGGTGCTCGGCTCGAGCCGACGAGCCATGTGGCGTTCCAGTGCTACCGGGGTCGCGAGCTCGACGTGGTCACGCAGGTGGAGACGATCGACGCCAACCGTCAGCTCCGCGACACCTACGCCGCACTTACCCACGCCATCTCGATGCTCGAAGCCGTCGACCAGGTGGCCCAAGAGCGGGAGCGGAACGCCGGGCTCTACCGGATGCTTGTGGGGGCCTTGCAGACCATGGCCGCCCAGCCGTCGCCGATGGTGAGCGCCGCGTTCTATTGGAAGCTGCTCTCGCTCGAGGGCTTCCATCCCGAGCTCGACACGTGTGCGCGCTGCGGTGCTGGCGACCCGTTCGTCGCGTTCGACCTCCAGGAAGGCGGCGTGCTGTGCGAGCCCTGCGGCCGCCACGGTGGTCGGCGTATCTCGCCTGAGGCGCTCGACGTGGTCGGCCGTGTCGTCGGTGGTGGGCTCAACGGCGTGCTCTCGTGTGAGCACTCGCCCGCGTTGCTCCACGAGGTGGAGCGCCTCGGCATCGCCGCGCTCGAGCACCAGTCCGAGCGCCGTTTGAAGAGTGCAGCCCTGCTGTAACCCGTATTTGGTCACTCGACAACACATGTGGTTGCCCAATGACCAAATACCCAATGACCAAAGAGGGGGTTGAGCGGCCCCGATACGATCTGTCGTTCATGGCCAAGCCGGATCTGATGGAACGCGTCGTCAACCTGTGCAAGCGGCGTGGCTTGGTGTTCCCGTCGAGTGAGATCTACGGCGGGTTCCGGTCCACCTGGGACTACGGGCCCCTCGGCTCGTTGCTCAAGCGCAACGTGAAGGACGCCTGGTGGCGTTCGATGGTCCAGATGCGCGACGACATCGTGGGCATCGACGCCGCGATCCTCATGGCGCCGAAGGTGTGGGAGGCCAGCGGTCACCTCGACACGTTCACCGACCCGCTCGTCGACTGCCGGAACTGCAAAGAGCGCTTTCGGGCCGATCACCTGCCCGCGTCGGGTGCATGCCCGAACTGTGGGGCCAAGGACTCGCTCACCGAGGCGCGCAACTTCCACCTCATGTTCAAGACCTTCGTCGGCCCGGTGGAAGAGGAGGCCGCGGTGGCATACCTGCGCCCGGAGACCGCGCAGGGGATCTTCGTCAACTTTTCGAACGTGCAGACCACCACGCGCAAGAAACCACCGTTCGGTATCGCACAGATCGGCAAATCGTTCCGCAACGAGATCACACCGGGGAACTTCATCTTCCGTACGCGCGAGTTCGAGCAGATGGAGATGGAGTTCTTCGTGCCGCCCGAAGACGGCGAGCGCTGGTACGAGTACTGGTGTCAGGAGCGTCTGCGCTGGTTCATCGATCTCGGCATCCCGGAGTCGAAGCTGCGACTCCGCCCGCACGACACCGAGGAGCTGTCGCACTACTCAGTGGGCACCTCCGACATCGAGTTCGAGTACCCGTGGGGCTGGGGCGAGCTCGAGGGAGTGGCCAATCGAGGCGACTTCGACCTCACCCAGCACGCCAAGTTCTCCGGCCAGGACCTCACCTACTTCGACCAGGAGCACGACCGCCGGTACGTTCCTCACGTGATCGAGCCCGCGGTCGGCGCCGACCGAGCCCTGCTCGCCTTCCTCCTCGCCGCCTACGACGAGGACGAGGCCCCGAACGACGCTGGCAAGGCCGAGAAGCGCACGGTGCTGCGTTTCGACCCCCGCCTGGCCCCCATCAAGGTGGCGGTGCTCCCGCTCTCCAAGCAGGAGAAGCTGGTGCCGGTCGCCGACGAGGTGGCGGCCATATTGCGCCCCCACTTCATGATCGACGTCGATACGGCCGGTTCCATCGGGCGCCGCTACCGTCGCCAGGACGAGATCGGCACGCCTGTCTGCGTGACGGTCGACTTCGAGACCCTCGACGACCATGCGGTCACTGCACGCGATCGCGACTCGATGACACAGGAACGCGTGCCCATCAACGACATCGTGTCGTACCTACAGGAGCGAATCGGAACGTGAGCGAAGACCTGACCCTTTACGACGTGCTCGGCGTGGACTCCACCGTCGACAAAGACGAGATCAAGACGGCGTACCAGACGCGGCTGTCCGAGGTGCAGGCCGACGTCGCGCGCGAGCA
>SHVJ01000003.1 GCA_009694295.1 Acidimicrobiia bacterium | reverse complement strand
CGGTGCGCACCCTTCTCCCGTCCTGCTCGCCGGACCCTTCCGAGCAAGCCTCGGGGAGAGCCAACAGGCCGACAGGGATCGTCAGGTGCTGCCGTTTTCGATAATCAAAACCCGATCACAAGTGCCGCCGTTTTCGATGAGCGTTTACAGGGGTAGAGCTGCGCTCTCTGGTACATTCTCGGTTGTCACCTTGAACCTTCTTCTTCAGGTGTCGATGGCGCTCCCCCGGTTGCACCCGGGCGGGGCGTTTCTCTTTGGTCACGGTCAGACGCGCTGGCCTTGTGACGCGCGCGTCTTTCGCTTCGTTGCGATCTGGTGTGGCATCACGGTCAATCGACCGGGCGCGTGGTCATGCGGGCGCGGCGTCGAGGTCGAGTTTCTTGCGTAGGTCGGATGTGACGAACGCGACGCGAGATCCAATCCGGAGGAACGCGATCGGGCTTCTGCCCTCGGCGGCGGCTCGCATCAACGTCGAGTAGGAGCACCCGATCAGCGGCGCGACTTCACGGCCGGTCAGGGTGGGACGCTCCGAGGCGAGCGGGATCACGTCGCAGTCCCGGCGAAGATGCACTCGATGTAGTCGGCCACGTCGGCCTCGCGGTACCGGACGTGCCGGCCGACTCTCGCGCCCCTCGGTCCGCGTCCGAGACCCCGCCAGTAGTAGATCGTGGCTGGCGGCACTTGGAGTCGCTCGGCGACCTCGGTGATGGTCAGCAGCCTCTCGGCCATGTTGTGAGCCTTTCGCAAACAGATCGTGGCTAGTTGCGAACACCGTAGATCCCGTGTTGACTGTTTGCAAGGACCTCGGTTATGATGCGAAGATGGAAACAGGCGCGAAGGTGGGAACGACCGGCGAGAGGGTCGCGGAGAACGTCAAGAAGCTGCGCGGCCGCATCCCCGTCCGCGAGCTGTCCCGGCGACTCGGGGACCTCGGCCGCCCGATGCTCCCGTCAGCGATCACCAAGATTGAACAGGGCACCCGCCGCGTCGACGCTGACGACCTCATCGCGCTCGCGATCGTGCTCGATGTGACGCCGAACCGGCTGCTGTTGATGGATCGCGAACAGGCTGTCGAAGCAGGAGGTGACGTAGACCTCGTACCGGCGAAGCGAGTGCTCTGGCGCGAGGCGTGGGAGTGGGCAACCGGCGAGCAGACGCTGGACGAGATCAAGACGACCAAATCCCAATATCTCTTTGCGTTGGAGAACCGCCCACACTCCGGCGTACGGCAGGTGCTCCTTGAGGTCCCTGGCGACGCCGTAAGCGTGATGTTCGCGGTGGACTTCACGCAGGCGGGCGACGCCGGCGAGTTGGCATCGCGCATGCTCGAAGTTCTTGAGGACGCGAAACGCACTGTTCAGGCGCTTGCGCACCCCTCCAGCGATGTTCTCGACAAGGACAACCTAATGGGCGACGACCAGAAAGAGACCCGATGAACAACGCCAGGCGCGGACGCATCGAAAAGGACGAGCAGCGCGGGACGTGGGGCTATGTGGTCGACGTGGACCCTGATCCTGAGACAGGCAAGCGCAAGCAGCGCCGCCGGCGCGGGTTCAAGAGGGAACGCGACGCCATCGACGCGCTCAACGAGGTCACCCGCGAGGTCGCGGACGGCACCTTCGTTGCACCCTCGAAGCTGACCGTTGCCGAGACCATCAGGCGGTACATCGAATCCCAGCTCGAGATGGCGAAGATTCGGCCGACCACCGCCGAGAACTACGGCTACCTGTTGGCTACGCGGATCGCGCCGACGCTCGGAAACCTCCTCGTGCAGGATCTCCGGCCCGACCACATCGACGGGCTGTACGGCACGCTTTTGGCCCGAGGCGGTCGCGGGGGCCGTCCACTCGCTGCCAGCACCGTCAGGCTTGTGCATGGACTCGTGAGCGGCACGCTGAGTTGGGCATACCGAAAGGGCATCGTGCGACAGAACGTTGCGGCGCGTGCCACCGTGCCCGCGCAGGTCCGCAGCGAGAAGCCGACCTGGACGGCGCTGCAGGTCGAAGCCTTCCTCACCTATGTCGCGGACGACGTGGATTACGCGCTCTGGCACACCGCCGCGAGGAGCGGGATGCGGCGCGGCGAGCTACTCGCGCTTTCCTGGGAGAGGGTCGACCTCAACGGAGGGACGATCGACGTGCGAGCGGGCCTGGTCACTGTGGCGCGTGAGCATGTGTTCGGCGAACCCAAGAGTCACCTCAGCGTACGGACGGTGCCTATCGATCCGACGACGTGCTCGATACTGGCCGCACAGCGTCGAGAGTTGACGGCACGGTGGCTGCGCCTCGGAGTCCGGCCCGATCCCGACCTCGTGTTTCCCGACCAGAACGGACAACCACGCAGCCCGGGCAGCATCACGAAGAGATTTGCGCGCCGCGCCGCGACGAGTGGGCTACCCAAGACGAGCCTCCACGGCCTGCGTCACGCCCGAGAGACAGCCCTGTACGACGCCGGACTCCCGGCGCATGTCGTCTCGGCCGTGATGGGGCACACTCCGGAAATGAGCCTGGGGCGGTACACGCACGTGGATGAGCATTCCCTTGCGCGAGTGCGTGCCGTCGCGCCGTGACCACAAACGGCCGTTCTTGTGACCACGGCGACCCGGATACCTACCGTGACCTGCGCAGACGCGCCATGCGGCACAATTGAGAGGTATGCATGCCGCCGCGGTCCGCTTCGAGCTCTTCGTGCCGGAATCCCGGTCGTTGAAGACCAAGCGCGCCGCGATCCGTCCGATCGTCGACGGGCTCCGGCACCGTCACCACGTCTCGGTTTCCGAGGTCGACCACCAGGACACATGGCAGCGGGCAGCCATCGCCGTCGCGGTGGTCGCCGAGAGCGACGGGCATCTGCGGGAGGTGCTGGCGTCGGTGGAGCGGCTGGTCGCCAATGCCCCGAACGTCGAGCTGCTCGACATCGAGACCGCGTGGCTCGACTCCGACAGCGCAACGCTTGGCGAGGTCTGATGCCGTCGCAACGGCGTTTCGCTCGCACGCTGCGCATCAACGAGGTTGTGCGTGAGGCCCTCGCTGATGATTTGGAGCGGCTGTCCGACCCGCGACTCGAGATGGTGACGATCACCGGCGTCAATGTGAGCCCCGATTTGCGGCACGCCACGGTCTTCTACGCCTCGCCCGACCGGCACGACGACGATGTCGCGACGGCACTGCGCTCCGCCGGCCCCAGGATGCGCGCGACTCTCGGACGTCAGGTACGGCTGAAGTACCTTCCAGAGCTCCACTTCCGCGAAGACCCGGCCATTGAGACCGGTCAGCGGGTCGAGGAGATCATCCGCGACCTTCACCGCGACTCCGATGACCGCACCAAACTCCACAGTGATCAGGACGACTGATGTCTCCAAAGCCCACGAACCTGCCTGCGGAAGACGTTCTGCTCGCGGAGGCCGCCTACGCGATCGACAACGCGGCCCAGGTGGCGCTCGCATGTCACGTGGCGCCCGATGGCGACGCACTCGGCTCGATGCTCGGGCTGTTCCATGTGCTGCGCGCGGCCGGCCGCAACGTGGTCGCGTCGTTCCCGCCGCCGTTCATCGTGGCGCCGCATTACCGCGAGATCCCCGGACTCGACCTGCTCACCCAGCCGGAGGAGTTCCCGGAAGAACCCGATGTGATGGTCACGTTCGACTGCGGCTCGTTGGCGCGGCTCGGCGACCTCGATCGCCCGGCCAAGGCCGCGCGCGAGCTCATCGTCATCGATCACCACATCTCGAACGACCGGTACGGCTCCATCAACTTGGTCGAGCCAGAAGCGGCGGCGAGCGGATGGGTGGTGTTGCGTCTCGTCGACGAGATGGGCCTGCCCTTGAACCGCGACGCGGCCGTGTGCCTGTATGCCGCGCTCGTCTGCGACACCGGGCGCTTCCAGTACGACACCACCACGCCCGCGGTGTTCGACATGGCGCGGCGCCTCACCGAGTTCGACGTGCCGGTGTCGCGCCTCAGCCGCACGTTGTTCGAGGAGCATCGCTTCACCTATCTCCGCCTCCTCGGTGACGCGCTGGCTTCGGCCGAGTTGGTGCGTGAGGAGCGCTTCGTCTGGACCGCGATCACCCAGGAGCTGCTCACGAAGCACGACGTGCAGATGGAGGAAGTCGAAGGGCTCATCGACATCCTGCGCCGCACGAGCGAAGCCGAGGTCACGTGCGTGCTCAAGGAAGAGGTCGACGGCACGGTGCGGGTCAGCCTGCGTTCGCTGGGCGTGGTCGACGTCCGCCGCATCGCCGAAGCGCACGGTGGCGGCGGGCACCGATTCGCGGCCGGATTCTCGTCGGATCTCTCGATCCCCGACGTCGTGGCGCGTGTGCGCGCGGCCCTCTAAGTGCGCGAACGAACGACCGTGGTGCCGGATTCCTGCACCATAGAGAGCGAGCCACGGTGCTGAGCGGGCTGGTCGTCGTCGACAAGCCGGCCGGCTTCACCTCGCATGACATCGTGGCGAAGATGCGCAAGGCCTACGGCCAGAAGCGCGTGGGCCACGCGGGGACGCTCGACCCCGACGCCACGGGTGTGTTGCTCGTCGGCCTCGGGCGCGTGACCCGTCTCATGCGCTTCCTGCAGGAGACCACGAAGGAGTACCGCGCCGACGTTCGCTTCGGCGTGGCCACGAGCACACTCGACGCCGCGGGTGACGTGCTCGATCGCCAGGAGATGGAGATCTCGCGCGAGCAGGTCGAGCGCGCCGCCGAACGATTCATCGGTGACATCGAGCAGGTGCCGCCGATGGTCTCGGCGATCAAGGTGGGCGGACGCCGACTCCACGACCTGGCCCGTCGAGGTGAGGAGATCGAGCGCGCGCCCCGTCCGGTCCACATCGACCAGATCGATGTGGAGGCCGTCGAGCCGGGACCGTTCCCGATGGCGACGATCCGGGTCGAGTGCGGCTCGGGCACCTACATCCGTACGCTGGCCGCCGACCTCGGCGCCGCACTCGGTGGGTGCGCACACGTCGAGACGTTGCGCCGTCTTCGCGTCGGGTCGTTTGGATTGGGCGAGGCGCACACGATCGAGGCGATCGAAGCCGATCCCGGCGCGGCGATGGTGTCGCCGCGCGAGGCGATGCGTGACCTCGAGATGCTCAAGGTCGACGCCGAGGCGGCGCGTGGCATCCGCCACGGCATGACGTTCGCGGCCAGCGCACTTGGAGAGTCGGGTGACGGACCGTTCGCGGTGATCGATCCCGACGGCGACCTGCTCGCGGTCTACGAGCGCCACGGTGCCGGCATGAAGCCCGCCGTGGTCGTGGCAGGTGAGTGATGAGCGAGATCCGGGTCGTGCAGGACCTCGTTGGGTACGAGCCGTCGGCGCGCGGCGCGGTGGTGACGATCGGCGCGTACGACGGCGTGCATCTCGGTCACCAAGCGGTGCTGCGGCTGGTGCGCGAGCTCGCGACGGCGCGAGATCTTGAGGCCGTGTGCCTGACGTTCGATCGCCATCCTGCCGAGGTCGTGCGGCCGGAGTCGGCGCCCAAGGTGCTCACCCCGCTCGACCACAAGCTCGAGCTGCTCGAAGCCACGGGATTCCTCGACACGATCTGCGTGCTCACGTTCGACGAAGCGCGCAGCAAGGAGCCAGCAGAGGAGTTCGTGCGCGACGTGCTCGTCGAGGGCCTCGGTGCGCGACTCGTGGTGGTCGGCGCCGACTTCCACTTCGGGCACAAGCGCCACGGCACGGTCCGACTGCTCGAGCAGATAGGTGCCGAGCTCGGGTTCGAGGTGGTCGGGCTCGGGTTGGTCACCGCCGAGCGCGACTCGTCGGGGCTGCCGTATTCGTCGACGCGGATCCGGGAGCTGCTCGCCGCGGGCGACGTGGCCAAGGCGGCCCAGATGCAGGGGCGACCGCCGCGTCCGCATTCGGTGCGCGGCTCCGTCGAGCATGGCGACGCGCGTGGCCGTGAGCTCGGCTTCCCGACGGCCAACGTCGCGGTGCCGGAACGGGTGTGCCTCCCCGCCGACGGTATCTACGCGGGAACGTTCGTGGCCGAGGACGGCGTCGAGCGCAACGCCGCACTCTCGCTCGGCCGCCGTCCGACGTTCTATGTGGACGCCAAGAAGTCGCTGCTCGAGGCGTTCGTCCTCGACTTCGACGGCGACCTCTACGACCAGCAGGTCGAGGTGCGTTTCGTCGACCGCATCCGCGGCGAAGAGCAGTTCGACTCCGTCGACGCGCTCGTCGCCCAGATGCAACGCGACATAGAAGTCGCCCGCCGCATGCTCACTCCCTAGAAACGGGCACGGGGTCAGACGGCGTTGATGTCCTTGCAGGTGCGCTCCTGGGAGAGGAGCGGGCGGAAGACGAGACGCCAGTTCTTGTCGGCCGACTGCCACAGCGTGCCGAAGTGAGCACTCTTCGCGAGCGGGAGCACTGCGTCGAGGTCGTCGCCGCTCACGATGAGGCACCGCTCGCCGAGTTGCGCCGGCTCGCCCGTTGTTGCGAGGTCGTCCAACGGCCACTCCACGGCATTTCCGGTTGCGCCGTCTTCCGCACGAGTCGCGAGCACTGCAAGTCGTTTCACCTCGTAGGGCCGACGTGGGCTCGCGTCGGCAACCTCAGCGATGAACGCTTGGAGCGCGTCTCGGTTGCCCTGCTGCTCGGGTGTGAGGTCGTTGGAGTCGAAGCTGAGCGCGTACACCGAAGTGGAGAACGTGTCGCCGTCGACGGTGATCGTCACGGTGGTGTCGGGCATGTCGGTGACGCCCGGTTGTCCGTAGTCGAGCGCCTCGTCCTTGGTGAGCAGGCCGATCTCTCGAGCTCGATCGATCAGCTCCTGGATGCGTGCGTCGTCGATGCGCGCCACCCGAAATCGGGCCATCCGGTCGTAGCTTTTCCGTGGCCCCTCGGTGATGACACGCCCGTCGGCAGTCACGGTCACCTCGGGCACGTTGCCCTGCATGACCTCGAAGGGCACGAACCCTCCATTCGTGTCCACTTGGATGACCGGCTGGGCCCCGCCAGATGGCGACGCGGCACCAGCCGAGCCGGTGCCGAGGAGGGAGAGAGAAAGGAGGAGGATGGGGAGCGCGATTCGGAGTCTCATGATCCCTCTGACGTTGCCACGATTGCCCTGGTTCCAGCCTTCACGAGGCTCCATGTGTCCAATGGGCACCGTCCCTGGTACCCTGCATGGGTTCCGGCCGTCCGGCAGGACACCTTCCACCGCAAAGAGACTTCAGCAACGCATGCCCGACAAAGCTGCCACGATCACCGAGCACCGCCGCCACGAGACCGATACCGGCTCGGCGGAGGTCCAGGTTGCGCTCCTTACGGAGCGGGTCAACCACCTCACGGAGCACTTGAAGGTCCACGGTAAGGACCATCACTCGCGCCGTGGGTTGCTCATGTTGGTGGGGCAACGTCGTCGGCTGCTCGACTACCTCCGGCACAACGATGTCGAGCGGTATCGAGCCTTGATCGCCAAGCTGGGTCTTCGCCGGTAAGGACCAACCGCAATACCTCGGGGAGCGGAACGCCCGCTCCCCGTCTCGCGTAGACGAGAGCACGCGAGCGGCGCCGGTGCTCAGTCGCCAGTGCCCGAGTTCGACCCCAAGTGTCGAGCTCGGACCCTGCCAACTGGGAACCGCCGCTCTCGCCACAAATGAGAGGAGCGGCATTCCATGCCCAATTCCAACGGGTCTGGCGCCATCCGAGTTTCCGGCCCAGTCAATGCGGCCGGCAAGACCATGTCATTCGAGACGGGCAAGCTCGCCCAGCTGGCCGACGGCGCCGTCGTCGTGCAGCTCGGTGAGACCACCCTGCTCACCACGGTCGTCACGTCCAAGCCCCGAGAGGGCATCGACTTCTTCCCCCTGACGGTCGACGTCGAAGAGCGCATGTACGCCGCGGGCAAGATCCCCGGCTCGTTCTTCCGCCGTGAGGGCCGTCCGGGCGAGCAGGCGATCCTCACCTGTCGGCTCACCGACCGGCCGCTGCGCCCGTCGTTCCCCGACGGGTTCCGCAACGAGGTGCAGGTGATCTCCACGATCTTCGGCGCCGACCTCGAGAACCCGCACGACATCGCGTCGATCAACGGCGCGTCGGCCGCGCTCATGGTGTCGGGCATCCCGTTCAACGGCCCGATCGGCGCAGTGCGCGTCGCGCAGGTCAACGGCGAGTGGATCGCGCATCCCACCTATCAAGAGGGCGATGAGTCGACCTTCGAGATGGTGGTTGCCGGCCGCGAGCTGCCCGATGGCGACGTCGCCATCATGATGGTGGAAGCCGGCGGCACCGACGCCACGTGGAAGCTCTACGAGGGCGGCGCGCCGAAGGTCACCGAAGAGGTGATCACCGAAGGCCTCGAAGCCTCCAAGCAGTGGATCAAGGCTTCGATCGGTCTCCAGAACCAGCTCGTGAAGGACTACGTCGCGGCTCGTGGCCCGATCACGGCGGTGGCGTACGAGCCGAGCGTCGACTACCAGCCCGACGCGTACGCCGCGGTCGAAGCGGCTGCAAAGGCCGGCACGTCCGACGCCATGAAGGTTGCCGACAAGCACGACCGCAACGAGGCGCTCGACAAGCTCCAGGACTCGTTCCTCGGTGAGCTCGTGGGCACCTCCGATGCACCGGGTGCGTTCGCCGGCCGCGGTGGCGAGCTCAAGAAGGCGTTCCGGTCGCTGCAGAAGCAGATCGTGCGCACGCGCATCGTCGACGAAGGCGTCCGCATCGACGGGCGCGGCATCGCCGACCTGCGGCCGATCTCGTCCGAGGTCGGGATCATCCCGACGTCGCACGGTGACGGCCTCTTCCAGCGGGGCGAGACCCAAGTGCTCAGCGTCGCGACGCTCGGCATGCCTCGCATGGAGCAGATGCTCGACACGATCGGCGTCGACGACCGCAAGCGCTACATGCACCACTACAACTTCCCGCCGTTCTCCACTGGCGAGACGGGCCGGGTCGGTTCACCGAAGCGCCGCGAGATCGGTCACGGTGCACTCGCGGAACGGGCGATCGTGCCGGTGCTCCCGAGCGCCGAAGAGTGGGCCTACACGATGCGCGTCGTCTCCGACGTGCTCGCATCGAACGGCTCGACGTCGATGGCGTCGGTCTGTGGCTCCTCGCTCTCGTTGATGGACGGTGGTGTGCCGATCAAGGCACCGGTCGCTGGCATCGCGATGGGTCTGGTGCTCCAGGACGGCAAGTACGTCACGCTCACCGACATCCTCGGCACCGAGGACGCGTTCGGCGACATGGACTTCAAGGTTGCCGGCACCAGCGACTTCGTGACCGCGCTCCAGCTCGACACGAAGATCGATGGCATCCCGGCCGACGTGCTCTCCAAGGCGCTTCTGCAGGCCAAGGACGCACGGCTGAAGATCCTCGAGGTGATGAACGCAGCGATCTCGGAGCCCCGCTCCGACGTGCGTCCGGCAGCACCGAAGATCATCAGCTTCGAGATCCCGATGGACAAGATCGGCGAGGTGATCGGCCCCAAGGGGAAGGTCATCAACACGATCACTCAGGAGACCGGTGCCGACGTGTCGGTCAGCGACGATGGTGTCGCCGGCCGCGTGTCGATCGGTTCCCGCGACGGCCTGGCCGTCGAGGAGGCGAAGCGGCGCATCGAGCTCATCCTCGACCCGCCGACCGCCGAGCTCGGCGCCAACTACACGGGCCGCGTTGTGAACATCACGAAGTTCGGTGCGTTCGTGAACATCCTTCCCGGGCGTGATGGGCTCCTGCACATCTCCAAGCTCGGCGGTGGCAAGCGCATCGACCGCGTCGAAGACGTGCTCAACCTCGGCGACGAGGTCGAGGTTCGTGTCGACGACATCGACAACGGCGGCAAGCTCTCGTTGAGCCTCGTCGGTGCCGAGGGCGAGGATGGCGACGGCGGTGGCAGTGGTGGCGGTGGCGGTGGCGGCAGCGACCGCGACGACCGTCCGCCTCGCCGGGAGCGCAGCGAGCGTGCACCCCGCGAGTCCACCGCCGATGGTGACGATGGCGACGCCCCAGCCGGAAACGGCGACCGCGCCGAGCGCTCGAGCTCGGCGGCTCCGGTCGCGTCGTTCGAGGACCAGTGGGAAGCGCAGGCCAAGGAAGAGTTCGGCGACCTCGGTCCGGCCGAAGCCGCTCGCACCGGCGGTGGCGGGGGAGCTCCTCGCCGCGGCGGCGGCGGTGGCGGCGGCGGGCGTGGCGGTCGAGGCGGCCGCGGTGGCGGTCGGCGTTAGCCGACACCACCTCTGCTGGGCATCCAGAGCCAACCACCCCTACAGGGTCCCGAATCCACGCCGATGATCTCGTGATGGCTGGGACTGCCGCACCGGCGGCGATTCGTCGGACGCGCCTCGACAGCGGTGCGCGGGTGGTCACTGAGGCCATGCCCAGCTTGCGGTCGGTGGCGGTTGGCTTCTGGGTTGGCACGGGCTCGCGCGACGAGCCCGACGAGCTCGCGGGCGCGAGCCACTTCCTCGAGCACCTGCTCTTCAAGGGCACCGAGGCGCGCAGTGCGGTGCAGATCGCTGAGGCGGTTGAGTCGGTGGGTGGCGACATGAACGCGTTCACCACCCAAGAGCTGACTGCGTTCTACGTGCGCGTGCCCGACGAATGCCTCCCCCTCGCGATCGAGATCCTCTCCGACATCGTGTGGCGACCAGCCCTGCGCCAGAGCGACGTCGACGCCGAGCGCCAGGTGATCCTCGAAGAGATCCGCATGCGCGACGACGCACCCGAGGATCTCGTCCACGATGTGTTCGCCGGTGCGATCTTCCCAGGTCATCCGATCGGGCGTGAGGTGATTGGCGCGCCCGCCACGATCAACGCGATGCAGTCGGTCGATATCAGCGCGTTTCACCAGCGGCACTACCACCCGAGCAACGTGGTGGTCGCGGTGGCCGGCAACCTCGACCACGACGATGTAGTCGCGCTCGTCGAGAAGGGTTTCGATGGCACGTCCGGCGACCGGCCCGCGCGCGATCGGTATGCCGGTGACGACGCGCCCCGTCCTCTTGCAGTGCTCGAACGCCCGACCGAGCAAGCCCACGTTGTGCTCGGCATGCGCTCGCTGTCCCGCGACGATCCCGATCGCTACGCGATGACGGTGTTGAACCAGACGCTCGGTGGCGGCATGTCATCTCGCTTGTTTCAAGAGGTGCGCGAGCGCCGAGGACTGGCCTACTCCGTGTACTCGTTCCGCGCCGCGTTCGAAGAGACCGGTGCGTTCGCAGTGTCGGCTGGTACCGGCCCCGACCGGCTGCCAGAGCTGCTCACCGTGATCGACGCCGAGTTGGCTCGCGTGGTCGCCGAAGGCGGCATTACCGAGCACGAGCTCGACGCGGCCAAGGGTCACCTGCGTGGCTCGCTTGCCCTCTCGCTCGAGAGCTCGGCGAGTCGTATGCATCGACTCGGCCGCAGCGAGCTGACGATGGGCGAGATCCCGTCACTCGACGAGCTCGTGGCCGAGGTCGACGCGGTGGGCTCCGACGATGTGGCCCGGGTTGTCGAGCGAGTCCTTGCCACCGATGAGCGCACGCTTGCCGTGGTGGGACCGGTCGACGAAGCGCAATTTGCCGGGCGCACCTGAACGCATCGCCCAGTACCCTCGTCGGGTGATCCGAGTTGGAGTCTTTGGTGCCGGGGGCCGCATGGGCTCCACCGTCTGCGCGGCGGTTGCGAACGATCCCGAGCTCGAGTTGGTTGCCGCGGTCGATCCGTACCACGCCGGCATCGACCTGCATCAGCTCGGTGTGCCCGACACCGGTCTGCAGGTCGCGCGCACGGCCGACGCGCTTGCAGAGAATGGTGCCGACGTCGCCGTCGACTTCACGGTCATCGACGCCGCCCGCGAGAACCTCGGCTGGTGCGCGGACCATGGCGTGCACGCAGTGGTCGGCACCACGGGTTTCAGTGAGCAGGAGCTCGACGAGCTGCGCATGCGGCTCCTCGAGGGCGCAGCGAACGCCGTCATCGTGCCGAACTTCGCGATCGGCGCCGTGCTGATGATGCGGTTCGCCGAGCTCGCCGCGCCCTACTTCGAGACCGCCGAAGTCATCGAACTGCACCACGACGAGAAGGTGGACGCGCCGTCGGGCACCGCGATGCTCACCGCGCAGCGGATGGCGCAGGCGTCGGGTGACTGGGGCAAGGACCCCACCCAGAAGATGGTGCTCGAAGGCGCGCGCGGCGCGGAAGGCCCCGGTGGCATCCGGGTGCACTCGGTGCGGCTTCGTGGGCTCGTCGCACACCAAGAAGTGGTGCTCGGCACCGCGGGTCAGTCACTCACGATCCGCCACGACTCGTACGACCGCACGTCGTTCATGCCGGGAGTGCTCCTCGCCATTCGCGCCGTCCGCGAGCGCCCCGGCCTCACCGTCGGCCTCGACGCCCTCCTCGGCCTCTAACCCAGACCAAGACCCCGTTCTGGAGATCCTGGTGGGCGTGAGATGCCCACCACGCTCTCCAGAACGAGGGGCTAGCCCGCAGGGCCAAGAGCGGGAAGTAGGGTGCCCCGTCGTGACGCCCGATTTGGCGGGGACGCCACTGCTCGCGGTGCGAAACCTCGAGGTGGTGTACGGGAGCTCGATCCGGGTGCTGCGCGGCGTCAGCCTCGACGTGCCCGCAGGCAAAGTCGTCGCACTTCTCGGAGCCAACGGTGCCGGGAAGACCACTCTCTTGCGGGCGGTCTCGGGTCTGCTCCCCCACCAATCACTCGCCTACCTCACCCCCGCGGAATTCACACGGAGATGGCATGATCAACACCAACCCCGTACCTCATAGCGGGTGGACCGACCGAAGGGGTCTCGTCAGGTTGACCACAACGGGCGCACCCTGCGCCCGACGAGAGGAGCTCGGCATGGGCATGTTCAAGGACCTCAAGAAGCTGTCCGACCAAGGCAAGGAAGTCCAGAAGGCGCAAGGCAAGAAGACCGGCATGCTCGGGATGTTGCAAGACCTTCCCGACACGCTGCACCAGGCCACCGAGGCCGTCGACGACGCGATGGCGCTCCAGGCCGACATGGCCAAGCAGCAGGCTCTGCTCACCACCGGCACCGCCGGAACCGCGACCATCAAGAGCTTCACCGACACCGGCGTGATCGTGAACTTCAACCCGCAGATCGTCTTCGACATCTCGGTGGAGGTTCCCGGCAAGCCCGCGTACGACGCCAAGGTCTCCGCGGGAGTTCCGGCGATGCAGGCGCCGTTGGTGCAGCCCGGCTGCAAGGTCGGGGTGAAGGTCGACCCAACCGACCCGAACTCGATTGCTATCGACTGGACCCGCCCCCAGGGGTAAGAGTCGAACATGCGTCATTTCCCGTGAATAATCGCGGGGAAGTGACGCAAGAACGGGTTGGGAGGGCGGCTTTCGGGCCGCCCTCCCTTCGCGTTTATGGCCTTCGCGTTTATGGCCTTCGCGTTCGGACTCAGACCAGCGCGTACGGTGGGGCGGGGTCGTATTCGATGACGCGCTGCACATCGCGCGCGTGCTGCTCGTCGTACATCTGACCGACGAGCCAGAGCGACATGTCGATGCCGGCGGAGACGCCGGCCGCGGTGACGACGTTGCCGTCCTGCACGTAGCGGACATCGTCGAGCACGGTGACGTCGGGCGTCTCGCGAAGTGTGTCGACATAGGCCCAGTGCGTGGTGGCCTTGCGTCCGCTCAGCAGACCGGCGCTGTTCAGCAGGATGGCGCCGGTGCACACGCTCGTGACCCAGGTGCAGCCCGCGGCCACAGTCTTGATCCATTCGAGATGCGTGGCGTCGTCGGCGAGTGCCCGGGTGCCCCAGCCGCCCGGTATCACCAGCACGTCGACCTTCGGTGCGTTGGCGAACCCGTGCTCGGCGATCATCGACAACCCGTTGAAGCCGCGGACGGGTCCGGGCTCGGCTGCGATGCTCACGACCTGGTCGCCTTCCTTCTTGGCTGTGGTGAACACCTCCCACGGGCCTACGAAGTCGAGCTCCTCGAAGTCGTTGAACAGCAGCATCCCTGTCGTGAACGGCATCACGCACGCTCCTTCTTTCTCATGCGCTCGCGCGCTCGGATCGGAATCGGTTGCGGTAGTCGCTGGGGGTCACGCGCAGGACGCGCAAGAAGGTGCGGCGCATGGTCTCGGCCGTGCCGAAGCCGCACCCGTTGGCGATCTCGTCGACGGATGCAGTCGAGTCTTCGAGTCGACGCCGGGCTGCTTCCACCCGCACGCGCTCCACGAAGCGCGCGGGCGTGACGCCAACCTCGCGCCGGAACGAGCGCGAGAAGTTGCGCGGGCTCATTGCTACCTGTGCGGCGAGCTGCTCGACGGTGAGGTCGTCGCCAAGATGTTCCGCCACCCAACCCTGGAGGTCGCGCAATGGTGGCTGCTCGGCGAACTGGCCGGCGAGCTGTGCGCTGAACTGCGACTGGCCTCCTGGCCGCTTGAGGAACACCACGAAGCGCCGAGCAACCGCGAGTGCGGCGTCGCGCCCGAGGTCGTCCTCGACCATCGCGAGCGCCATGTCGATGCCGGCCGTCACGCCCGCGGACGTCCACGTCTCGCCGTCGCGCACGAAGATCGGATCGGGGTCCACCTGCACCGCGGGGTACCTACTCGCGAGCAGATCGCACGAACCCCAATGCGTGGTGGCGCGCCGCCCGTCGAGGAGACCGGCTTCGGCGAGCACGAAGGCGCCGGTGCACACCGACGACATCCGGCGGGTCTGCGGTGCGAGGTTGCGCACGGCGATGATGACGCCGACGTCACGCACCACCTCGGCCGTCCCGACTCCGCCGGCGACGACAAAGGTGTCGATCGGCCCGGTCACCTCGTCGAGGGCCCGATCGGTCCACAGTGTGAGGCCACTTTGGGCTCGCACGGGTCCGGCCGTCGGCGCCACGATCTCGACCTCGTACTCACCCGTGGCGGCGAACACCTCGACGGGGCCGCTCACATCGACCGACTGCACGCCGGGGTAGGCCAGGACAACGACCGTTCGCATGGGCCCCAGCATGAGGGTTGGCGCTGTTGGCCGCAATGCCAGAGGTCCCACGATTTCGGCCAATCCCGTCAGTTCCTGGCGGAACACATTGACGGTGAGACGATTTCGGTCGTACTGTCTCACCTGGTGACAGCACTCGCAGATCCCATCGCACCGATCGCCCCCGGTCTTCAGACTCCGGGTATCCAGACTTCTGGAATTCGGGAGCGAGCAGTCGCGGCCACGCTCGTGTGCATCGCCCGCCATGGTTTGGGCAAGACCACGATCGACGACGTTGCCCGTGAGGCCGGCTGCTCCCGGGCATCGCTCTACCGCTACTTCGGCGGACGGGCCGAGATCGTCGCCGCGGCGGTGGAGCTGGAGGCAGCCCGTATCGCAGAGCGCGTCCACGACGCAGCCGAGAGCACCGACACCCTCGAAGACGCGCTCGTTGCGATCGTTCACACCGCGGGTCAAGAGCTCGGCCAGCACCCGGCGCTGCGCTTCGTTGCCGACTTCGAGCCCGAGTTGCTCCTCCCACATCTCACGTTCGGCGGCGGTGATCGCTTCCTCGCTCGTGCGGCTGCGGCCATTGCGTCGAGCCTCGAGCGCTTCGTACCCGGTCAGGCCGAGCGCGCGGCCGAGTGGGTCGCCCGAGTGAGTCTCACGCTCTGGTTGTGCCCGAGTGGCCCCGTGCCACTTACCGACCCCGATCGCCTGCGCGCCTACCTGCGCGACTTCGTTGTCCCCGCCATCGATTCCATCCTCCGAGACCCCGTCATCTCTCTCCCATCAAAGAGGTAGCGCCATGGCCATCGACCAGAGCCTGTCCAATCAAGACCTCACCACCCACGATCTGATCGGGCGCGCCGACGTGAACGACGTCGACGCCATCCTCGCGATCACGAACACCGAGGTCGACGAGGTCGCGCACGCGGTGCGCGCCGAGGGCGACGCGATCTTCACGTGGGACTACGAGCAGACCCGCGCCGCGCTGCACAAGCTCTACGAGAAGGCCAAGACGTCGCAGTGGAACGGCAGCACGGATCTTCCGTGGGAGCTCGAGGTCGACCAGGAAGCGGTGGTCGCGGCGAACCAAGCGCAGAACGACATGCTCTACGGCTCGATGGACATGACCGACACGCCCTTCGAGAAGTGGGGCGAGAAGGAGTGGATCGAGTTCGGCGTGCAGTCGCAGAACTGGACGCTCTCGCAGTTCATGCACGGCGAGCAGGGCGCGTTGATCTGCACGGCGCAGATCGTGGAGACCGTGCCGTGGATCGACGCCAAGTACTACGCGTCGACGCAGGTGATGGACGAGGCCCGTCACGTCGAGGTGTTCTCGCGCTATCTCGACACGAAGCTGTCGGGTCACTACCCGATCAACGCGCACCTCAAGATGCTGCTCGACGACATCATCGCTGACAGCCGGTGGGACATGACCTACCTCGGCATGCAAGTGATGGTCGAGGGGCTCGCGCTCGCGGCGTTCGGCTTCATGCAACAGATGAGCACCGAGCCGCTCTTGAAGAAGCTGCTCCGCTACGTGATGGCCGACGAAGCCCGCCATGTTGCGTTCGGCGTGCTGTCCCTCCAGGAGTACTACGCGGAGCTCAGCGCGGCGGAGATCCGCGAGCGCCAGGAGTTTGCGTTCGAAGCCGCGGTGCGCATGCGCGACCGGTTCCTCCAGCAGGAGGTGTGGGAGCGCATGGGTGTCGACGTGAAGGAAGCGGTCAAGGTGGTCCTTCGGTCGCCCGACCGGCCCGTCTTCCAGTCGATGCTCTTCTCGAAGATCGTCCCGAACTGCAAGAAGCTCGGCTTGCTCGACGCAGGCGACGGCTGGCTCCGCGACCGGTTCACCGATCTCGGCGTCATCCAGTTCGAGGACTGGGTCGACACCGGCGAGGAGTACACAGCCCTCGACGAGGTCGCCAAGGACCGAGAAGAAGTCTCGGCATAGCAAGGCCTTCAGCCCGGGCGCCAAATTCTTCCGAGGGGTCTCACCATTTCGCGGCGATGGTGACTACCTAGTAGAGCCACCCGACCCCGATCTGCACCACGTGAGCCGGTCGAAATCTGGCCACTCTTCAGAGACCACACGCGCGCTCACGCGGAACAGGGGCCACTAGCCTCGCTGTGGTGAGCAAAGCCGTCCGGATTGTCTTCCTGGGCGGGCTCGGAGAGATCGGGCGGAACTGCTTCTGCCTAGAGGTCGAAGGCCGCATCGTCGTCGTCGATTGCGGGCTGATGTTCCCGACAGCCGACATGCCCGGTGTTGATCTGGTCCTTCCCGACTTCACGTATCTGCGTGCCAACGCGGATCGCGTCGACGGCATCGTGCTCACGCACGGGCACGAGGACCACGTCGGGGCGTTGGGCTACCTCCTCGCTGATGTGTCTGCACCGATCTACGGGTCGGCGTTGTCGCTCGGGTTTGCCCGCAAGCGCATCGAAGAAGCCGGGGTCCTCGGTCAGACCGAGTTGATTCCGGTGAAAGACGGCGATGTCGTCACGATCGGTCCGCTCGAGGCGGAGTTCGTGCCGGTCACGCACTCTGTGCCGCACGCGTTCGCGGTTGCGTATCACACGCCCGTCGGCACGATCCTGCACACGGGCGACTTCAAGCTCGACCTCACGCCCGTCGACGGACGCACCACCGACCTGCCGCGGCTCGGGCAGATCGGGAGCGAAGGCGTCCGCTTGCTGATGTCCGACTCCACGAACGCCGAGGAGCCGGGGTTCACGGAGTCCGAGACGTCCGTCGGCCCGGTGCTGCGCGACTTGTTCCGCGACCATCCCGATCGTCGCTTCATCGTCACGTCGTTCGCGTCGCACTTGCACCGCGTGCAGCAGGTGGCGCGCGAAGCGGTTGCCGCCGGTCGCCATGTTGCGTTCCTAGGTCGATCGATGGTGCACAACACCACGCTGGCGCGCGAGATGGGCCTCTTCGACATCCCGGCCGACAAGGTGGTCGACATCGAAGACGCGCCGCGTTTCTCACCCGGTGAGCTGTGCGTGATCTGCACAGGCTCCCAGGGTGAGCCCATGAGCGCGCTGTCGTTGATGGCGGCACACGAGCACAAGCACGTCAAGATCAGCGCCGACGATGTGGTCGTGATCTCGGCGCACGCGATCCCCGGCAACGAAGCGAACGTCGATCGGGTGATCGACTCGCTCCACCGAGCCGGCGCCGATGTGGTGTACGGCCACGGTGCGCACGTGCACGTGTCGGGCCACGCGAACAGCGAAGAGCTCAAGTTCATGCTCGACCTGGTGCGACCGGAATGGTTCGTGCCGGTGCACGGCGAGTACCGGCATATGGTCCATCACGCGCGGCTCGCCGAGCAGGTGGGCGTGCCGTCGGATCGCATCCTCGTGTGCGAGGACGGCGACGCCGTCACGCTCGACGATGCCGGCGCCGATGTGGAGCGGCGTGCGGTGCCCGCCGGCTACCAGTACGTCGACGGGATCGGCGGCGACGTGGGGCAAGGCGTGCTTCGCGACCGGCGCACGCTGGCCGAGGAAGGCTTCGTCGTGGTGATCGTCACTGTCGAAGCTGCCAGCGGCGAGATCGTCACCGGGCCCGAGATCGTCACGCGGGGCTGGGTCTACGAAGCCGAGGCCGAGGAGCTGCTCGAGGACGCGCGCGCCGCAGTGCGCACCGCGCTCGAAGCGGCCGCGGCCGAGGGTGCCACCGACTTCGACACCTTGCGGCGAGTGGTCCGACGCGCATTGGGCCGCCTCATCAGCCAGCGCACCCGCCGCCGACCTGCGATCATCCCGGTGGTCCTCGAGGTCTGAGAAACGGCAGGAGCGGAGCAAGGGGAGATGCGGAGCGAGCGCAGCGGATGGAGCGAGCTTGCGAGGCGGAAGTAGCGGAGTGGGAGCGGAGCAATAGAGATGATTAGGGACTGGTCGAACTTCATTGGCGGGCGCACGGCGCTGATCACCGGTTCGGGTGCGGGGATCGGGCGCGCGATCAGCATGCACATGGCCCGCGCTGGCGCCGAGGTCTGGATCAACGACGTCGATCAGGGTCGAGCCGACAGCGTGGTTGCCGAGATCGAAGCCGACGGCGGCAAGGCGCACACCGTGATCGCCGACGTATGTGATCCCACCTCGGTGCGCGAGATGGTCGCGACCACGGGCCCGCTCGACATCCTGGTGAACAACGCGGGGACGGGCGTGCGTGCGTTCGGCGCCGGCGGCGTGCCGCTCGTGCCGTTCGCCGAGAGCGATCCCGCCGACTGGGAATCTGTGATGCGCGTGAACCTCACGGGTGTGCTCCACGTGACGCACGCCTACCTCCCCGACATGCTCGAGCAGAAGTGGGGTCGCATCCTCACGATCGTCTCCGACGCCGGGCGCAAGGGCGAACGCCGCCAGGTGGTTTACGGCGCGGCGAAAGCCGCTGCGATGGGGTTTGCCCGCGGGCTCGCCACCGAGGTTGGGCGCAGCGGCGTCACCGTGAACTGCATCTCGCTCGGCTCGATGCGACACGGCCCGCTGGCCGAGGCCGCCGACGCCGACCCCGAGCTGGAGCGGAAGATGGCGTCGGGTTATCCGGTGGGCCGGCTGGGAAAAGTGGATGACCCCGCGCCCCTCGCCGTCCTGCTCTGTAGCGACGCCGCCGAATGGATCACCGGCCAGGTCTATCCCGTCGATGGGGGATACGCGCCCGCGCTCTAGGCGACCCACTCACTTTGCTGTGGGACCGGCGCTTGCTGTTGCTGGAGAATCCCGCTGTGACCCATGGGGGCGGTGTTACGGTCGTTGTCATGGCGACGCGGACTGCTCCGAAGAAGCGCGCCCCGGCGAAGAAATCAAGCGGCAAGAAGACTGCGCCGCGCCGTCGGGTAGCGCCAGCGCCTGAGCCGACGCTGCGGGTCCGGGCTGGTGCTGCGGCCCGACGCGAACTCGGTGGGCACGGTGCCGACGCCCTGGCCGTCGGGCTTCTCGTCCTCTCTATTCTCACGACGCTCGGGCTGGCGTCCGACCTTGCCGGCCCAGTGGGCAAGGGCTTGGCCGACGGATTCGCCACCCTGATCGGCAAGGCTCGCTTCGGCGTTCCCGTGGTCGGCGTAGCGTTCGCCATCCTCCTCTTTCGGGTGGGCCCGGCCGCCCGCCGCGCCGCCGAGCTCTCCGACGACGAGGCCGAAGACGCCCCGCCCGAGCCGCAACCCGTCAGGGTCGGCACCGGGATCGCGTTGCTCGGGCTCGCAGCGGTCGGCGCGCTCCACCTGTTGGGCGACAGCCCGGCGATCGACGCACCGCTGAAGCGTCTGCACGACGCGGGTGGTTATATCGGCGCCGCGATCGCGGGGCCGCTCAAGGCCGGGACGGGAACGGTCGGCGCCGCCGTCGTGCTCGCCGGGCTCGCGGTCCTCGGCGCCTTGCTCGCGCCGGGCGTCCCGATGCGCGATGTCGTCGCGGCACTCGGGCGCGGCGGGCGCTGGGTCGGCCATCGCGCGCGCGAGTTCAGCGAGCTTCCTCTCACCGAGCCGGGTACGCAATTGGGTGCGCAATTGGGTGAAGGCTTCGACGAGGTCGGCGTGTTCGACGACCCCGGCGCGCTCGATGAGTACACGGAGATCGACCTCACCGAGCCCGAGGTGTACGAGGCGCCGAGTGCCGAGCTCTACGACATGGAACGCGACGGGCTGGGTGTGCCCGCCGCGGAGGACGATCCCACGCTGATCGACCTTCCGCCGGTGATCGCCGAGGAGCCCGATGGGCAGCTCGCGATCGAAATTGGCGGCAAGCGCGGTCGCCGTGGCGCATGGAAGCTGCCGCCCGTCTCGATGCTCAAGCGCGGCGACGCCGCGCAGGCCGACCGCAAGCTCGTCGACGAGGCCGGCAAGGTCCTGCAAGCCGCGCTGCACCAGCACGGCGTCGACGCGAAGCTCATCGGCGCGACCGTGGGCCCGACGGTGACGCGCTTTGAACTCGAGCTCGCGCCCGGCGTGAAGGTGAACCGTGTTACCGCGCTCTCTCATGACCTCGCGTACGCGATGGCATCGGCTGACGTGCGCATCCTCGCCCCGATCCCTGGGCGTTCGGCGATCGGGGTGGAGGTGCCGAACACGAAGCGCCAGCTCGTGACGCTCGGCGACATCCTCGCGTCGCCTGAGGCCAAAGCCGCCACGAAGCCGCTCGAGGTCGGGCTGGGCCGCGACATCTCGGGCAAGGGAGTGATGCTGGACCTCGCCGCGCTCCCGCACGTGCTGATCGCCGGGGCCACGGGCGCGGGCAAGTCGAGCTGCATCAACTCGCTCGTCACGTCGCTGCTGATGCGCAACACGCCCGACCAGGTACGGCTCATCCTCGTCGACCCCAAGCGAGTGGAGCTCGGCGCGTACAACGACCTGCCCCACCTCCTCACGGCGGTCGTCACGAACCCGAAGCGCGCCGCCAACGCGCTCGCGTGGGCCGTCCGAGAGATGGATCTGCGCTACGAGGTGCTCTCCGAGGTCGGTGTGCGCGACATCATGGGCTACAACTCGATGGTCGACGCAGGCGACCTGCCCACGCCCGAAGCGCCCGACCGGATCTCCGGGAAGGGCTACGAGCGCCTGCCGTACATCGTGGTCGTGGTCGACGAGCTCAACGACCTCATGATGGTGGCTGCGCGCGATGTGGAAGCGAGCATCTGTCGCATCGCGCAGATGGCACGAGCCGTGGGCATCCACCTCGTGATCGCCACGCAGCGCCCGTCGGTCGACGTGATCACCGGGGTGATCAAGGCCAACGTGCCCAGCCGGCTCGCGTTCAGCGTCACGAGCATCGCCGACTCGCGCGTGGTGCTCGATCAGGCCGGCGCCGAGAAGCTCATCGGTCGCGGCGACCTGCTGATGGTCACGGCGAGCGAGAGCAAGGCCACGCGTGTGCAGGGTGCATGGGTCGACGAGGACTGCGTGCGCCAGGTGGTCGCACACTGGAAGCGCCAGGCCGGCGAGACCCAGTACGTGGAGGGCATCGCCGAGGAGTCGTCCTCGGGCACGGGTCAGCCCGGTTCCCGCGGTGGCGACGATGACGACGACACGCTATTGGTCGAGGCGATGGAGCTCGTGGTCCGGTCGGGACTGGGCTCCACCTCGATGCTCCAACGCAAGCTCCGGGTGGGCTTCGCCCGGGCCGGGCGGCTCATGGACCTGATGGAGCGGCGGGGCATCGTGGGCCCCTCGGAGGGCTCGAAGGCCCGCACCGTCCTCATGACCGTCGACGAGTTCGAGCAGATGGAGCAGCGAGGGGCTGAATAGCGGCCTGGGCCTTGGGTCATAGCTGTCTACCGAGCGCGACCAGACATATGGAGCAGCGAGGGGCTGAATAGCGGCCTGGGCCGTGGCTCGTAGCTGCCTACCGAGCGCAACCAGACATATGGAGGCTCGCGAGGCCGAGTAGGCCCGAGGAACCGCCTCGCTGGCTCAAGGCGAGGGCCTGTTTCTGCCGAAATCCCTGTCGGGCGGGCGCCAACCCGGTGGGACTTCACATTGCTGCGCAAGCTGCCGTTTCGGACGAGGCTGGTCCTCGTCGTCAGCGTGCCCCTGCTCGTGCTCGTGGGGTTCGCCGGCTTCACCATCAAGGAGCGTTTCGACGCGCTCGCCGCTGAGGAGCAGTACGCCAGCCTGGTCGGGCCCTTCGAGACGCTGACTCAGGTAGCCCGAATCGTCGGCGATGAGGCCGTGGTGACGGCGAATCCCGAAGCATCTTCCGCAGATCTCAACTCAGCCCGTCACGACACCGAGGCCATAGCGACTGCGCTGAACGCCGATCTGCCACAGCTGGCAGGAAATGTGAGCGACCGCACCCGGCGGGCCGTGAGCGACGTGGCGAACCATCTGTTCGAGGGCTCCGAAGGATCGCTGCGGCTCACCGCGATCGGCGCGTCCGCGCTCGACGCGGCTGCGCGCGTCGCGCGCGAAGCCGAGGACAGCACGTTGGCCACGAGCCTGTTGGTCATCGTCGACCTCCGTCGGCAGCAGCTTGCGGTTGCACAAGAGGCGACGGTCGTTACCGAGCATCTCATGGGAGCGAGCCCCGACGTCACGCGGTGGATCACCGCCATTACCGAGCAGCGCGCGCAGGCGCGATTGTTCGCAGAGACCTCGAGCGCCGCGGAACGTGGCGCGTACGAGCTGAGAGGCACGATCAACGTCCCGAAGGACCCGGTACGTGCTGCCGTCGGGTCGGCGCTTCCCACCTCGTTCCCGAGCGTGACGACCACGGCCGCGGAGTACCGCAAGGTCTACGAAGGCAAGCAGGCCGCGACCGACCAAGGAGTTGCCGCCGTCCAGGACGTCGTGAATGCCGAGGCCGACAATCGACAGTCCGAAACCCGCGGTGTGGCCATCGTCGTTGCCCTCGGTACCGCCGCGGTCATCTGGATGGCGCTGATGCTCATCTGGGCGTTGGTGCACTCAGTAAGCAAGCCGCTGCGCGCGTTGACGCGCAGTGCGCGTGAAGTGTCGGAACGACGGCTTCCACTGCTCATCGATACGTTGCATCGCGGCGGCGACCTCGAGGCCGACGCGCTCGGCGACCTCTCGCCGATCCAGGTGGAATCGAAGGACGAGATCGGTGAGCTCGCGAAAGCGTTCAACACGATCCAAGAGGTGACGGTCACCGTCGCGCGTGAGCAGTCGGAGTTCCTCAAGAAGGGCATCGGCGACCTCTATGTGAACCTCGCCCGTCGCAATCAGAGTCTGCTCGACCGGCAGATCTCGCTGATCGACGACCTCGAGGCGTCGGCCGATCCCGACGAGCTTGCCTCGCTGTTCGAGCTCGACCATCTCGCCACCCGGATGCGTCGCAACGCCGAGAGCTTGCTCGTGTTGTCGGGCGCGGAGCAGCCGCGGCATTGGGGCGCGTCGGTACCGGTCGTCGACGTGGTGCGCGCCGCGGCAGCCGAGATCGCCGACTTCGCCCGTCTGCACGCCCACGGCTTCGAAGGTGATGTTGCGGTCGTCGGTCACGCGGTTGCCGACCTGACGCACCTCGTGGCCGAGCTGTTGGAGAATGCCACCGCCTTCTCGCCGCCGGAGACGCCGGTGACGGTGGGCGGGCGCATGCTCGACCAGCGCTTCGTGATCGGCGTGACCGACCGGGGCATCGGAATGGACGAGCCGCGCATCGCAGGAGCCAACGCGCTGCTCGCACGGCCGCCCGCACCGGGCCTTGCGCTCTCGCGCACGCTCGGCCTCCACGTGGTGGCGCATCTCGCGGCGCGCCACGGCATCCATGTGCAGCTTCGGTCGGCGTCACCGACCGGCGTGACCGCGCTCGTCGTGCTGCCACCGACCTTGCTTGCATCCAGCCACGAAGCACCCGCAACCGAACCTACGGCGACGCCCGAACCGCAACCGGATGCGGCCGCGGTGATCAAGGCGCCGAGCTCGGAACTCGAGCGTGAGCCAGTGGCCGTCGGTGTGGCGACCGCACCCTTCACCCACGAAGCGGCCGCGGTGTCGGCGAACAGCGTCACCAACGGCAACGGCAACGGCAATGGCAACGGCAATGGGCTCACGGCGCGGGTGCCGGGCACGCACCTCACCCATCAGCCGAGCGATGCCGCGTCGGCGACGGGCGAAGTGCGGCCCCGACCCGAGAGCGTGCACGACATGTTGAGTCGTCACGAGCGCGGGAAGCGCGACGGTCATGGCAAGGGTGCGTCGTGATCAAGCTCAGCTCTGAAGCCCGCAACTTGAACTGGCTCGTCACGAACTTCGTGGCGGGCATTCCCGGTGTGACCCAGGCCGCAGTCGTCTCGTCCGACGGGTTGCTCGTGGCCATGTCGGACGGCATCGACCGCGTTGCCGCCGACCGCCTCGCTGCCGTGGCCGCTGGTCTCCAGAGCATCGCCCGCGGCTCGTCGGGACCGCTCGATGGCGGTGCGGTGCACGAAGTCATCGTCGAGCTCGAACGCGTGATCTTGTTCGTGATGAGCGTCAGCGAGACGTCGGTGCTCGCGGTGGCGGCATCGCGTCCGTGCGACGTTGGGCTCGTTGGCTACGAGATGGCGGTACTCGTCGAGCGTTGCGCGGCCGCGCTGACGCCCGCGCTCGTCGCCGAGCTCCAGACCGCGCTGCCGCGGTGATGGGTTCGAACGACCGCCGAGTACCGGGGCAACATCCACGCCTGGTCCGGCCCTATGTGCTCACGCGTGGCCGTACGAAGGTCCCGGGCCCGCTGATGGCGCTCGAGGCCGGTGTGCGCGCGCTCACCGAACCCGGTGCGTTCCCTCCTGGCGCGCCGCCGGAGTCGCAACGCATCGTCGAGCTGTGTCGGCCCACGATGTCGGTGGCTGAGGTCGCGGCGCGCCTGTTCCTCCCCGTCGGAGTCGTGCGCGTGCTCGTGGACGATCTCGCGACGGCCGGCGTCGTCGCGGTCGACGACCCGCACACGGTCGAGTCGGCGACCGACACCCGTCTGCTCGAAAGGCTGCTTGATGGCATCCGCGCTCTTTGACCACGCGCGGGTCTCCGCCGCGCCCGTCGCCATGAAGATCGTGGTGGCCGGTGGCTTCGCAGTGGGGAAGACCACGTTGATAGGGTCGATCTCCGAGATCGAGCCGCTGCGCACCGAAGCCGAGATGACGGTCGAGAGCCTCGGCGTCGACCGGTCGGGCCAGATGGGCAAGACGGGTACGACAGTCGCGATGGACTTCGGGCGGATCACGCTTGGACCCGACATGGTGCTGTATCTGTTCGGCACGCCGGGCCAGGACCGCTTCTGGTTCCTGTGGGACGAGCTCGTGCGCGGTGCGGTCGGTGGCGTTGTGCTCGTGGACACGCGGCGCGTCGCCGAGTGCTTCGCCGCGGTCGACTACTTCGAGGCGCTCGGCATCCCGTTCGTTGTCGCCGTCAACATGTTCGATGGTGTCGCCACGCACCATCCGCGAGCTGTGCGTGAAGCGCTCGCGGTCCCAGCCAACATCCCGATCGTCCTGTGCGACGTCCGGCGCAAGACCCACGTGCAAGAGACCCTCGTGCTCCTGGTGGAATCGGCCCTCCGCAACGCCCAACGCGCCGCGGTCTGACCGGGGTTTAGAGGAGGCCGCGGGCTTCGAGCTCGTCGAGCTTCGTGCGGAGCTCTTGGAGGAGCTCGGCGGCGACAGATAGGTGCTCCTCGATGCGGACCACGTAGGCGAAGGGCGACGTGTCGGGAACCTCGTCGGCAACGTCGAGCTCGTGGACGACGGCTTCTGCGAACTCGCGTTGCTCCGCCGGCACCACGAGCGTGCCGAGCGCGTCGGCGCCCGGACCCGTCCACTCGGCCATCACCGAGATGCCCGCGGTCTCGAGCCGGGCGCGCAGGATCTGCGCCGAAAGGCGCGGCCACGCGCCGATGGCAACGAGCTCGCCGTCGTCGGTCGACGTGGGCGTGGGCGTGGGTGAGAGTCGACTGGGTTGGTCGGCCACGAGGGCCACGCGGCAATCGGCGCAGTACGGCACGCCCGCCACATACTCGGCACCGCACGATGGGCACCACACCGTTGGGCCGTCAGTCATGCAAGCAGTGTACGAACGCTGGGCGACGCGGCGGGATGCTCGGAGGACTCTGCATGCCGCCGTCTGGTCACCGGCCGTGTTGCGGGTGCTCGTTGCCTGGCGTACCGTGCCGACACATCGGGTCCGCAGGCGAGTGGCCGTGCGGTGGGGGACGACATGCACAACCAGGGCGCGAGGACTCAGTGAGCGTCGAGCTCCGGCCGCTGGGTGTCGCGTGCAACATCCAGTGCCAGTACTGCTACCAGAACCCCCAACGCGACGCGGGCAACGTCCCGCGTTCCTACGACCTCGACGCGATGAAGGCCGCGGTCGAGCGCGAGGGCGGCCCGTTCACGCTCTTCGGTGGCGAGGCGCTGTTGGTGCCGGAGGCCGACCTTGAGGACCTGTTGGCCTGGGGCCTCGAGCGGTACGGGTCGAACAGCATTCAGACCAACGGCGTGCTCATCAACGACGCGCACGCCCGCATGTTCCGCCAGTACAAGGTCGATGTCGGCATCTCGATCGACGGCCCCGGCGAGTTGAACGACGCGCGCTGGGCCGGCACGCTCGAGCGCACCCGTGAGGCGACGGCCAAGGCGGAAGCCGCGATCGAGCGACTCTGCGGCGAAGGTACCCCGCCGAGCCTCATCATCACGCTGCACCGCGGCAACGCCACCGGTGCGGCACTGCCGACGATGCACGACTGGTTGCGGCGCCTGCAGGCGATGGGCATCAGGAACGCACGCCTCCATGCCCTCGAAGTTGAGAGCGACGACGTCGGCGCCGCCTACGCGCTCACTCCCGAAGAGAACATGGCCGCGTTCACAAGCTTCGCGAGACTCGAAGCCGACCTCACCACGCTGCGCCTCGACGTGTTCGACGACATGCGCAACCTCCTACGCGGCACCGACGACCAAACCACGTGCGTGTGGAATGCGTGCGACCCGTACACGACCCGCGCCGTGCGCGGGGTGGAGGGCTACGGCCAGGCCAGCAACTGCGGGCGCACCAACAAGGACGGCATCGACTTCGTGAAGGCGCCGGTCGAGGGCTTCGAGCGCTACCTCGCCCTCTACGCCACGCCCCAGGAGCACGGCGGGTGCTCGGGGTGCCGCTTCTTTCTCATGTGCAAGGGCCAGTGCCCCGGCACCGCGATCGACGGTGATTGGCGCAACCGCACCGAGCACTGCGACCTCTGGAAGGGTCTCTTTCGCGGCCTGGAGGAGCAACTTCTCGACGCCGGCGAGGTCCCGCTCTCCGCGAGCCCCGAGCGCGCCGACGTAGAAGCGGCCTTCCTCGAGCTCTGGGCGGCGGGTCAGACGACCTCGATCGCCGGCGTCAAGCGCTGGATGGCCGAGCAGCACGAGTCGACGGCCGTCGGCGCGCCGCTCGGTGACGTGGAGCACGGCGACGCGCCGCACGGCGACGTCCCGCACGGCGATGCCTGACCTCCAGCTCGCGCCGCCCGGTCCCAACACCGCGCCGGCGGCGACCCGCTCGATGGAGCAGCTCGACTTCCGGCTCCCCGACTTCACCCGGGTGGCATGGGTCAGCGACGCGGCCCGCGACGCGTGGCAACCCCGGCTGACCCGCATCACCGCGGCGTGGCTCGAGATCGAGTGGCGCGCGGTGGCGGCCGGCGTCCGGCGCTGTGCGATCGCGACCACGTCGCCCGAGGAGTTCCTCACCGAGGCAACGCGTTGGGCCGACGTCGGCCTCAGCGCGATGCCAATCGAGATGATGGGCGTCTCGGGGCAGCCGTACTCGGCCACACCCGTCTCGGCCGAGCCGGGCCAACCGTTCGTGTTCCGCTTCGTCGTGGGTGCGATCGACGACGTGGCGACGTTCAAGCGCGCGTGGGAGGCCGGCGACGACGAGACGATCGGCGACCTGCTCGGCTACCCGGCCTGCTGTCGCGAATTCTTCCGCCGGGTGTGGGTCGACGACGCGATGGTCGACACCACGTGGCCCATGGCGGTGGCCAGCACCGATTCGCTCGACGGGACCACGACCATCGAGGTCGCGGGCCCGCCGCAGGCGAACATCCTCTGGCGCTGGATGGGCGCGCGAGCTGTCCCGCACCTCCCGTGCCGCTTCGACTGCCCGCCGACCGTCGAGTTCGCCGACGCGCTCGTGAGGGTCGGGCGCGACGCCGGCTTCGGCGAGGAGATGGACTGGCTCCTCGAGGTCCTCTCTTGGCCGGTGGAGTGGTCAGCGCTGCACGGCATCGCCGAGGTGAAGACGCCCGTGCTCAAGGTGTCGACCCGTACCGACGCGACCGCAGGACGCTATGTGGTGCGGCGCGAGGGCACCGGGTTCCCGGCCGAGGGCGCACACGGCCTGGGCCCGCCGTTCCGGGTGCCGGTGAAGCTGCGTCTCAGCGCCAGCCGCGGGTTCCGGCGGGGTCTCGAGCACGCGGCCGAGCCGCAGGGCCGCGCCCGAGCCGCGTGGTACGCGACCGACAACGGGTTCCCGTCGATCGCCGCCATGAACGATGCGCACCGCCCGGTCGTCGAGGCGGCCGCGGCCGCGCTCGGGCGCCGGGGCGGCAACGTGCTCGACCTCGGCTGCGGCAACGGCGCCCTCCTCGAGAAGCTCACGGCGGCCGCGCCGGGCGTCGTTCCCTTCGGGATCGACCTCGAGCACGCCCGCATCGAGCACGCCCGGGCCCTGCACCCCGACACCGCCGAGCACTTCGTGGTGGGCGACCTCTTCGCCGACCACGATCTGTGGTCGGACCCGGGGCGCTTCGCCCTCGCCCTCGTCATGCCAGGCCGTTTGCTGGAGATCGGCCCCGACCGGGCCGCCGCGCTCCGTGCGCGGCTGCGGGACCACTGCGACCGGGTCCTCGTCTACGCATACGGCGACTGGCTCGACCGGGCCGGCGGCCTCCAGGCCCTCGCCCGCGAGGCCGGCCTCTCGGTGGCCGGCTCCCAGCACGAGCCGGCCGCGCTCGCTACAGTCCCGGACACATTCCTGGGGGGAGACGGCGATGAGTCCTGACGCTCGCGACGACGACGACGCGACCTTGCCGTCCGAGGACGAGGAGCACGCCGCCCGTCGGCGCCAGTTCTCTCGGCGGGAGCTGCTCCAGGCCGGAGCGACGCTCCCGGTCGCACTCGGCTTTGGTGGCCTCCTCGCCGCGTGCGGCGGCGCCCACACGGACGCCTCGCACGCCGATCACACCGACGCCGCGAATCCGAGTGGCACGACGACCACCACCGCCGCGCACGACGACGCGCCGCACAACGACGCGCCGCACAACGACACCGCGCACGTCGATACCGCACACCTTGACACGACGAACGACATCCCTCACTTCGACACCCCGCTGGTCAACACTGCGCACGTCGACGTGAACAACTTCGGCCATTTAGACACCGGTTCGCCCCCGTTCCACTTTGACATCCCAGGCGGCCACATCGACGTCGCGCACGGCGACGCCGCCCACGTCGACACCGCGGCCCACAACGACCACGCCGACAGTGGGCACGGCGACGTGGCCCACGGCGACCAGAACTAGTGGCCTGACTGGGAACGTCGGGGTAGCGCGTCCACCACTTGGTGGGTGCCGGGACATCAGACACGGCGACAGCGACTCATCGGCCCGCGTCGGCGCTGGGAGAGCACGGAAGACCGCCCGGTAGCATCGTCCGGATGACCGCGGCGCCGAGCTTTTGGATCGAGACGCTCGGCTGCCCGAAGAACGCCGTCGACTCCGACAAGGCGCGCGCCTCGCTGCTCGATGACGGGCTCGTGCCGGCCAGCGCACCCGAGCACGCCGATCTCGTCGTTGTGAACACGTGCGCCTTCGTGGAGTCTGCGCGGCGTGAGTCGGTGGAGACGATCCTCGCGCTCGCCGAGGCGCGCCGACCGGGCGCCAAGCTCGTGGTCACGGGCTGCCTCGCCGAGCGCGAGGGCGCGGAGCTTGCCGCCGCGATCCCCGAAGCGGACGCGGTCATCGGATTCGCGGGCGAAGGCGACCTGGGTTCCGTGTTGCTCGACTCACCGCGGCGCAAGCCGATCGGCGTGCGCGACCTGCACGAGCTGCCCCGCGCCGCTCCGAGCGCGCCCTGGGCGTACGTGAAGGTCGCGGAGGGGTGCGACCGCGCCTGCACCTTCTGCGCCATCCCGTCGTTCCGGGGCAAGCAGCGGTCGCGCACGCCCGACTCGCTCGTGGCCGAGTCCCGGTCGCTCGTGGAGGGCGGGGTTGCCGAGCTGGTGCTCGTAGCGCAAGACCTCGCCTGGTACGGGCGCGACGCCGGCGAACCCGGCGCGCTCGCGCCGCTGCTCCGGCGGCTCGATGCCGAGCTCGGGCCGCTCGGCCTGCGCCGCATCCGTCTCCTCTATCTGTACCCGAGCGAAGTGCGCGACCCGCTCGTGTCCACGATGCTCGAGTTGTCCACCGTCGTGCCCTACTTCGACCTCTCGCTCCAGCACGCCGACCGCGCCCTCCTCAAGGGCATGAAGCGCTGGGGGAGCGGCGACCGGTTCCTCTCGATGATCGGGGGCATCCGCGCGCAGGAACCCGACGCCACCTTCCGCTCCTCGTTCATCGTCGGGTTCCCCGGCGAGCGCGAAGCCGAGCACGACACGCTGCTCGGCTTCCTCGCCGATGCAAGCCTCGACTGGGCCGGCTTCTTCCCATACTCCGCGGAAGTGGGTACACCCGCAGCCACGATGGACGGCGCGCCGCCGGCACCCGTCGTCGCCGAGTGGCTGCGTGAATGCGACGAGGTGCAGTCGCCGATCACCGAAGCGGCGCGCGACGCGCTCGTGCGCGCCGGCACCGAGGTCGAGGTGCTCGTCGACGGGATCGACGAGGACACCGGCGACCCGATCGGCCGCACGCATCGCGAAGCGCCCGAGATCGACGGCATCGTTCGACTCGACGGCGCCACCGCACGTCCGGGGTTGATGGTGCGGGCCAAGGTCACCGAGGCGCTCGGCGTCGATCTGGTCGCCGAACCGTTGGATTGGGGAGCGGTTGACGGCGCTACCGGGGGGCACGACAAGCCAGCGAGTGCCACCAAGACAGTCGAGGTCAAGCCGTGAGTCGCGGCGACCGGCGTGAGCGCGGAGAGCTCGCAAGTGAGCTGGCCGCGGCCACAAGTGAGCTGGTGGAGGTCACGAGCGAGCGCGTTCGCAAGTTCAGCGAGACGGCGATCAGGACGCCGGCTAACGCCGTCACGTTCCTGCGCCTGGTGTTCAGCATCCCGGTGCTCGTGTGGGTCCTCCAAGAGGGCCATTCCACGTGGGGCACGTTCACGGGTTGGCTGATGCTCTGGGTCACCGATTGGCTCGACGGCTGGCTCGCTCGGCGAGACGGCACCACGCGCTCGGGTGCGTTCCTCGACCCGCTGGCCGACAAGGTGCTCGTGCTCGGCGGCTTCATCGCGCTCGCGATCAACGAGAAGTTCGGATGGATCCCAGTGGGCATCGTGGCGGCCCGCGAGATCTTCATCTCCGTGTTCCGGATCGTGGAGGGGCGGCGCGGTGTGTCGTTCCCGGCGCGTTGGCTCGGCAAGTGGAAGGTCAACATCCAGTTCCTCGCCGTCGGCCTCGTCCTCTTCCCTCCGACGGCCGACGACCCGGGCGTGCATGATGTAGCGCTCTGGACCGCGGTCGCCTTCTCGATCGCGTCGGCGGTCGACCTTGTGTACACGGCATATAGGGATTACGAATATGCGAGCTGACGTCCTCGCCATCGGCACCGAGCTGCTGCTCGGGCAGATCGTCGACACCAACAGTGCGTGGATCGGCGAGCAGCTCGCCACGATCGGCATCGACACGTACGACCATCGCAAGGTCGGTGACAACCTCGACCGCATGATCGAGGCGCTGCGCGATCTGCTGCGGGAAGCAGATGCCGTCATCGTCTGTGGCGGCATCGGCCCCACGCCCGACGACGTCACCCGCGAGGCGATCGCCGCTGTCATGGGCGTGGAGCTCGAGCGGCGCGAGGAGCTCGTGGAGCACATCGCCAAGTTGTTTGGCATTCGCCAGCGCGACATGCCGCAGAACAACCTGCGCCAGGCCGACATCCCGATCGGCGCCGAGCCCATCCCGAACCCGATCGGCACCGCGCCCGGCGTGCGCGCCGAGGTGATGGGCGACGACGGGAAGAAGCGCGTTGTCTACGCGGTGCCGGGCGTGCCATACGAGATGCAGCAGATGGTGAACGACTTCGTGCTGCCCGATCTCCTCGAGCTGTCGGGGGAGCGCGCGGTGATCGTGTCACGGTCGCTCAAGACGTGGGGCACGTCGGAGTCGGGATTGGCCGAGATGATCGCCCACCGTGTCGACGCGCAGCAGAACCCCACGATCGCATTCCTCGCCCGCGGCATCGAGGGTCTCTACGTGCGGCTGACCGCGAAAGCGGCGACCAAGGACGCCGCAGCCAAGCTCATCGAGGACGAGGAGCGCGAGCTCCGCAGGATCCTCGGCGACCTCGTGTTCGGCGTCGACGACGAGACGATGGAGAGCGCGGTCCTGGATCGTGTGCGCGATCGCGGCTGGACGCTCGGCGTGGCCGAGTCGGTCACGGGTGGGATGGTCGGGACTCGGCTGTCCGACGTGCCCGGCGCGAGCGATGTGTTTCGCGGGTCGATCGTGTCGTACGCCACCGACGTGAAGCGTTCGGTACTGGGAGTGACGGCCGAGAACGTCGTGAGTCTCGAGTGCGCGAAGCAGATGGCCGAAGGCGCGCAGCGAGTGCTGGGTGCCGACGTCGGTATCGCGGTCACGGGCGTCGCCGGTCCCGCGGAGCAGGACGGCCAAGCGGTTGGGACCGTGTGCTTCGGGCTCGCGGTGCCGGGAGCGCCAACCGAAGCCGTGGAGACACGGTTGCCAGGCGACCGGATCCGCATCCGCCAGTTCGGCACGATTTCGTTGCTCAACCTCGTGCGGCTGCGCCTCGACGCCTTGCCGTGAGGCGAGCGTCCGCGGCGCAGGTACCCGGCGCCGCAGCGAGCCGGGCCGGAGCGTCCCGGCGCCGCAGGCGCCAGGAGTGGGAGAGGTGAGCACAACCGGCCGCGCGTTCGTCGCGGTCGTGCCATCCGACGAGGTCCTCGACGCGATCAAAGCCGCGACCGCGCCGCTCCGGGGCTCGGTGCCCGATGCGCGCTGGACCATGCGAGACCAGTGGCACGTCACGCTCCAGTTCCTCGGCAACCATGTCGACCTGGACGCGGTTGCCACCGCGCTGGGCGCGCTGTCGGAGGCCGGCGGTGATGCCCGCCTCGGTGGTGGAGGCGCGTTTCCCGCCGAGGGGCGCGGCCGCGTGCTGTGGTTGGGCGTGGCCGAAGGCGCCGAGCTGGTCGGACGACTCGCGACCGCCGTCGGAGCGCTCCTCGCACCCGTCGGGTACGAGCCTGACACCCGCCCGTTTCATGCGCACCTCACGCTGGCGCGACTGAAGGCACCCAGCGACCTGCGCGAGGTCGTCGTCGCGTTCGATGGCATGGCGATCGGTCCGGCGTGGCCGGTCGGCGAGGTGGTGCTGTTCCAGAGTCACACCCGGCGTACCGGCGCCGAGTACGAGCAGGTCGCGCGCATAGCGCTCGCGCCCACGGATGACGCCCAATGATCGGAGCAGCGTGCCGGTAGGCTGACGCCCTCCCATGCTGGACGACGCGAACAAGGTGCCGCGCGGCACGACGGTGCGCACCGATGTGTGCATCGTCGGCGGCGGAGCTGCGGGCATCACGCTCGCCCGTGAGCTCGCCGGCGGACCGCACGACGTGGTGCTGCTCGAGAGCGGTGGCTTCAAGTACGCGGAGTCCACGCAGGACTTGTACGGCGGGTCGGTCAGCGGCATCCCGTACGACCTCGACGCTACGCGACTGCGCTTCTTCGGTGGCTCCACCAATCACTGGGCCGGGCAGTGCCGACCACTCGACCCGAGCGACTTCGAGGCTCGCGACTGGGTGCCCGGGAGCGGTTGGCCGTTCGGTCGCGACACCTTGGAGCCGTATTACGAGCGGGCGCAGCCGATGTGCAACCTCGGTCCGTTTGACTACGACGCGCCGTCGTGGATCAACCGACTCGACGGGGTACAAACGCTCTATCCCGCCGGTGACACGCTCGACACCGCCGTGTTCCAGATCGCCGGCGGTACCAACTTCGCCACGAAGTACAAGAAGCAGATCGTCAAGGCCCGCAACGTCCAGCTCATCACGCACGCCAACGTCGTCAACGTGCGGACCGATGGAGGTCGGGTGGTCGGCGTCGATGCGCGCACGCTCGAGGGCAACGAGTTCGCGGTCGACGCGACCGTCGTGGTGCTCGCCACCGGCGGGATCGAGAACGCCCGGACCTTACTCTCGTCACGAGATGTCAGCCCGGCCGGTGTCGGGAACGATCACGACCTCGTCGGCCGGTACTTCATGGACCACACGTCGGTCGCCGTCGGGCAGATGGTGCTCGCCGACCGCGCGCCCGACCCTGCGCTCTACTTCTTTGTCGGGGTCGACCTCGCCGATGCTGGCATCCCCGATCTTGCGAACGGAATCCGCCGGACGCTGTTGGGTGCGTTCGCGCTCACGCCGGCTGCGGCGGCGGCGAACCGGATCCCGATGTTCAGTGCGTCGCTCAATCCGCCCGTCGGCGTGGTCGGCGACACGATCCACGATCCCGACATCACCGGGCTCATCGGCGCGGTGGAGGGTCGCGGCCCGACGCGCGAGTCCAAGGAGATCGTCGTGTACGGCGGCGAGGTGCAGCACGCGACCGACAGCTTCGAGATGTTGGTGAACATGGAGCCCACGCCGTCGCCCGACAGCCGGGTCACGTTGGCCGACGAGCAGGACGCGCTCGGCATGCCACGTGCACACCTCAATTGGGCGATCGATCCGAACGACTGGCAGTCGATGGAGACCGGCGTGGAGGTGATGGCCCGCGAGCTCGGACGGCTCGGCCTCGCGCGCCTGCACCGCAGTCCGGCCGAGCGACCCGACGTCGTCTACGGGAACCACCACATGGGGACGACCCGCATGCATACCGACCCCACACTCGGTGTGGTCGACACCGACTGCCAGGTGCACGGCGTCGCCAACCTCTATATCGCGGGCAGCTCCGTGTTCCCTGCGGTCGGGTTCTCGAACCCGACGCTCACGATCGTGGCGCTCGCGCTCCGCATGGCCGAGCGCATCGACCAGGTGCTGACGACGTGAGCACCGTCGGACGACGCGGGTTTCTCGGCGGCATGGCCGCGGCGCTGACTGTCGCGGCAACGCCGATCAACTGGGTCGGTCGCGCGTTCGGCGCGGTTCCGACGGCGAGCCCGGCCGACACGCTGGCGCGCCTATTCCGCGACGCGGCGGGTACAGAGCGCATCGGGGAGGCGTACCTCGCGGTCGCGCCCGTGGAGCGCGACGCCTCGGCGTTGTTCGCCGCGCTCGCGCCCGAGGGAGAGACGCCCGACGAGTGGTGGGGTCACGTCGGCGTCGCGGAGCTCCGCCGCACACTCCGGAAGCGCGCCCACAACGACTTCGCCGTCAATGATGTCGTCGATCTCGAAGGCTGGCAGCTCGCCCGCACCGAATGCCGCCTCGCCGCCCTCTTCACCCTGACCCGTTAGCCCCCTTGCGGGGCCTGAGCCCCTTGGCGCTGCAGGGTCCTTGACCCCGAACGGGTGTTCGGTTAGGGTCTTCCACACGTGGAATTCCACGGGCGTAACTTGGGGCTGGGCCCCAGGCCAGGCCGGTGTGGGGGGACTGTCACACCCCCGTCGTACAACTGCATCTCGCTTCCCCCAATCGAACCCAAGAGTCCCCGGGAGGACCCAGTGGAAAGTCAGCAGGCACTCGAGATGGCGCTCGGTCAGATCGAGAAGCAGTACGGCAAGGGCTCGATCATGAAGCTCGGCGAGCAGGGCCATGTGGGTGTCGCCGCCATCTCCACCGGCGCGCTGGCCCTCGACCTGGCGCTCGGCATTGGCGGGCTGCCCCGAGGCCGGGTCGTCGAGATCTACGGGCCGGAGTCGTCGGGGAAGTCCACCCTCGCTATGCACGTGGTCGCCGAGGCCCAGCGCAACGGCGGCATCTGCGCCTACATCGACGCTGAGCACGCCATGGACCCGGTGTACGCCGCGGCCATCGGCGTCAACGTCGACGACCTCTACATCTCCCAGCCCGACACGGGGGAGCAGGCGCTCGAGATCACCGACATGCTCATCCGGTCGAGCGCGCTCGACGTGATCGTCATCGACTCGGTGGCCGCACTCACGCCCCGGGCCGAGATCGAGGGTGAGATGGGCGACACGCACGTCGGCCTCCAGGCCCGGCTCATGAGCCAGGCGTTGCGCAAGCTCACCGCCAACCTCAGCAAGTCCCGCACGATCTGCATCTTCATCAACCAGCTGCGGGAGAAGATCGGCGTGATGTTCGGCTCGCCCGAGACCACGCCTGGCGGTCGTGCGCTGAAGTTCTACTCGTCGGTACGCCTCGACATCCGCCGGGTGGAGGCGATCAAGGACGGGGCCGAGATGATCGGCAACCGCACCCGCGTCAAGGTGGCGAAGAACAAGGTTGCGCCACCGTTCAAGATGGCCGAGTTCGACATCATGTACGGCAAGGGCATTAGCCGCGAAGGCTCGGTGCTCGACGTCGGCGTCGATCTCGACATCGTGAAGAAGTCGGGTGCGTGGTTCACCTACGAAGGTGAGCAGCTCGGTCAGGGCCGCGAGAACGCCAAGCAGTTCCTCTCCGACAACATCGACATGATGTTGGAGATCATGGAGAAGATCCGAGTCAGCGCCGGCCTTGGTGAGGACGACATCGACCTCACTGCGGCCACCGACGGCCCGATCGACGCGCTCAACGGCGCGTTGAACGATGAGCTCACCGACGAGATCGCCCCGGCCCCAGTGGCCGAGGTCATGGCTGACGTCGTGGACGCGCCGCCGGCGAAGCCGAACGGCAAGTCGTCGGCCAAGACCAAGGCCGACATCGGCGCCGAGCTCTAACGCAACCGCTCAGCCACACCGTTCGACCAACACCCAGCCCAGCCCACGAGTGGTGACGGGGTCCGCCCCCGTCACCACTCGCGTCCGGGCCCTTTCATTCGGCCCGTGCTGCGCCATGGTTGGGACGGGTCAGAGCACCGCGCGGAGGATGGCGGCGGTGCCGGCGATGGCTGACAGGGCGAGCATGGCGGGGCGGAGCCAGCCGCCGTCGACGTGGACGTGCAGGTGCCGGCTGATCCAGAGGCCGGCGGCCATGACCGGCACGAGGGTGAGCGCGAACAGCACCTGATCGCCGGTGATCGTCTCTGCAGCGATGTACCCGATGATCGACAGCGACGCGCTGGTGAAGAAGAACGCGCCGAGCGTCGACCGGGAGATCGGTCCGGTGCGGTGCTGGAACAGGAGTGCGACGGGCGGTCCGCCAACTGCGCTGGCCGTCCCGAACAGGTTCGAGATGAAGCCAGCCATCAGCGCGGTGAAGCGGTTCGTGGGGACGGGTGGCGATGCAACGCTGAGGATCACGCCCGAGAGCACGGTGGTCCCCACGATGATCGACAGCGCGTTCCGGTCGGCGGCGCCCACGATGATGAGCCCGACACCCGTGCCTGGGAACGCCCCAGCGAGCATCCACGGCAGCGCCACACGGTCGACGGCGTGATGCTCACGGAGGAGCGTGGTGATCGCGATCGGCAATGCGAGCAGCACGAGGGTGGCAGGAAGTGCCTCGGGCACGATGATCGCCACGAATGGCGCCGAGATCATGTTGAGCCCGACGCCGATCGAGCCCTGCACCACGGAGCCGAACAACACCACCGTGGCCACGGCGAGGTACTCGAGGACGCCCACGTGCATGGCCGGGAGCCTACGAGGGGGTCACCCGTAGACTGCTCGGAATGACGCGCCGCTTCCTCGTCCGCACCTATGGGTGCCAGATGAACGAGCACGACTCGGAGCGCATCGCGGGCTTGCTCGTTGCCGACGGGATGGAGGCGACCGACGACCTCGAAGCCGCCGACGTCATCGTCCTCAACACGTGCTGCATCCGGGAGAACGCCGACAACAAGCTCTATGGGCATCTCGGTCGACTCAAGGAGCTCAAGGCGCGCCGACCCGACCTCCAGATCGCAGTTGGCGGGTGCCTGGCCCAGAAGGATCGCGAGATCGTGATGGAGCGGGCCGGCCACGTCGACGTGGTGTTCGGTACGCACAACCTGGGTCGGGCGGCCGAGCTGCTCGAGCACGCCCGCATGGATGGGCCGATCGTGGAGATCCTCGACGAACACGACGCCGATCCGGCGGTGCTTCCGGCCCGACGGGAGTCGCCCCACTCAGCCTGGGTGACGATCCAGATCGGTTGCGACAACTCGTGCACGTTCTGCATCGTGCCGATCGTGCGCGGCCCGGAGATCAGCCGCCGCCTCGGTGATGTGGTGCGCGAAGTCGGTGAGCTCGCGGCCGATGGCGTGAGCGAAATCACGTTGCTCGGCCAGAACGTCAATTCCTACGGCCGCGACCTCGGCGCGGGGCAATACCGGCCGCAGTTCGCCGACCTGCTCCGCGAGGTCTCGGCGATCGACGGCATCCGCCGCATTCGGTACACGTCGCCCCACCCGAAGGATCTTCGACCCGAGACGATGGCCGCGATGGCCGAGTGCGACGCGGTGTGTGAGCACCTGCACCTGCCGCTGCAATCGGGGAGCGACCGCACGCTGGCGCGGATGCACCGCGGCTACACCGCCGAGCGGTATCTCGAGCGCCTGCGGGCCGCACGCGCCGCGATCGACGACCTCGCGGTCACCACCGATCTGATCGTCGGCTTCCCCGGTGAGACCGACGCCGACTTCGAGCGAACACTCGAAGTCGTCGACGAGGCGTCGTACGACGCGGCGTACACGTTCGTGTTCTCACCGCGGCCTGGGACTCCGGCCGCGGAGATGACCGACGACTTCGTGGCACCGGAGGTCGTCAAGGAACGGATGGCCCGACTCATGGAAGTGGTGGAAGGTCACGCGCTCGTGCACCACGAAGCTCGAGTGGGACGGGTCGAAGAGGTGTTGGTGGAAGGGCTATCGAAGACTGATCCCACGCGACTCTCGGGACGCACCCGACAGAGCAAGCTCGTGCACTTCCCAGCCGACGAGGTTGCAACTCCGGCGGGGAGCTACGTGCAGGTGCGTATCACGCGCGCAGCACCACATTGGCTCGCAGGCGAGCTCGTCGAGGCGCCACGAGCTCCACGCCCGACGCGGGTGTTGATCCCGGTCGCGGCCGGCTGAGGAGACGTTGACGACGCACCTGGCGCTCATCGGACCGACGGCGTCGGGAAAGTCGGACTTGGCGCTCGCAGTCGCCCGCACGCTTGGCGACATCGAGATCGTGTCGGTCGACTCGATGCAGGTGTACCGGTGTCTCGACATCGGGACGGCCAAGCCGTCGGTCGAGGTGCGCGCATCGGTGCCGCATCATCTGATCGATGTGGCCGAGCCAGAACAAGACTGGTCGGTCGTGCGCTTCCAACAGGAGGCCCGCGAGGCAGTCGCCGACATCGAGCGCCGCGGCCGCCGAGCGCTCCTCGTCGGCGGGACGGGCTTGTACGTGCAGGCGGTCGTCGACGATCTGCGTTTCCCGGGCGAGAGCCTGGAGCTGCGAGCCGAACTCGAGGCACGCACCGCGTTACCGGGCGGAGTGGCCGCGGCCTACGCCGAGTTGGAAGCGGCCGACCCGACAGCAGCAGCACGCATCGATCCCCACAACGCGCGTCGTATCGTGCGCGCGCTCGAAGTGATGCAACTCACCGGTGAGTTGTTCTCGTCGTTCGGGCCCGGAGTTGGTGTGTTCGGGCCAACCGCGTTCCCGGTGAACATCGTCGGCATGTGGCTCCCGCGTGAAGCGCTCGCTCGCCGCATTGAGGCGCGAGTGGCAGCGATGCGAGACGCCGGACTGCTCGAGGAGGTCAGAGCGCTCAAGGGCCGGCTTTCCCGCAACGCTCGACAAGCCATCGGGTACAAGGAGCTCCTCGGCGCGCTGGAGAACGAGGGCGATGTCGATGAGGCGTTCGCCATGACCGCGCGGCGGACCCGATCATTCGCTCGCCGCCAGCGGATGTGGTTCCGACGGGACCCGCGGATCACCTGGCTGGGCGCGGCGGAGAATCCATGGCTCGTGTTGCCGCCGCTCCTGGCATTGTGGGGGTCGTGACCTTGCACCTCAGCAAGCTCCACGGCACCGGGAACGACTTCCTCGTGACCGTCGCGCTCGACGGCCGGCCCGCGCCCGACGCCGCGATCGCGCGCGCGCTCTGCGACCGGAACCGGGGTGTCGGTGCAGATGGCATCATCACGTTGTTGCCCGGAGCCGACGGCGCCGACTGCACGATGGAGCTGCGCAACGCCGATGGCGGCATCGCCGAGATGAGCGGCAACGGTGTTCGGTGTCTTGCTTGGGTGGCTCATCGCGAGGGGCTGGCAAGGGGCGACACACTCACTATCGACACCGGCGGGGGTCGACGCGAGGTGCAGTTGGAAGTGATCGACGGTGTGGTGCGTGCCGCCACTGTCGACATGGGTCCTGTCACGTTCGAACCGGCGGCGATCCCACTCGCTGCCCCGAGCGCCTTCGACCTCGAAGCCATCTTCCATGGAACGACCTATAGAGGGGATGCGGCGGGCGTGGGGAACCCTCACTTCGTCCTCTTGGTCGACGACGTCGACAGCGCTCGGGTCACACAGCACGGACCCCACCTCGAGGTTGACGAACGCTTCCCGAAGCACACGAATGTCGAGTTCGTACAGGTGCTCGACCGAACGCACCTCCGAATGCGTGTGTGGGAACGCGGTGTGGGGGAGACCCTGTCCTGCGGCACCGGCGTGTGCGCGTCGGCGGCGGTCGCTCGTCGACGCGACCTGGTCGATGAGGCGGTGCTGGTGGAGGTACCGGGTGGTACGCACACCGTCACGCTCGGCGACACGGTGGTGCTTGGTGGCGAGGTACAACACGTGTTCGACGTTGACGTCGACGAGGACGAGCTGGTGCGGAGGTTCACATGAGTCGCTCGTCAGCACGAGGACGGCGGCGGCTCACCGCAACCGAGGTTGACTTCGATGTCGTCCACCAACGAGCGCTTCTCGTCGGTACCGGGGTGGGCGCACGCTCAGTCGAAGAGGCCGAGTTGTCACTCGTGGAGTTGGGGCTCCTCACCGACACTGCAGGTGCGGAGCCCGTCGAGACGATCCTCCAGCGACGTGACCGTCCCGATCCGGCCACCTACGTCGGACGTGGGAAGGCCGAAGAGCTCCATGAGGTGTCGGAGGCGCTCGACATCGACGTTGTCGTCTTCGACGACGAGCTCTCGCCGGCTCAGCAACGCAACTTGGAGAAGTTGTTGGAGCGCGACGTCGTGGACCGGGTTGCGCTGATCCTCGACATCTTCGCTCAGCATGCGACGAGCCAAGAGGGCATGGTGCAGGTGGAGCTTGCACAGCTCCGCTATCGGATGCCACGCCTCCGCGGCCGCGGCGTCGAGCTCAGCCAGCAGGCTGGTGGCATCGGCACCCGTGGTCCTGGTGAGACACAGCTCGAGGTCGATCGTCGGCGCCTCCAACGCCGGATCACGAAGCTCGAGCAGGATCTGAAGCGGCTGGCCAAGACCCGGTCGACGCAGCGCAAGGCGCGCCGCCGGCGCGATCTCCAGCGGGTGGCGGTTGTCGGTTACACGAACGCCGGGAAGTCCACCTTGTTGAATCGGCTGGCTCGTACCGACGTGCTGGTCGAGGACCGACTGTTCTCCACCCTCGATCCGACCACGCGACGGGTGCACTTACCCGGCGGCGAGACGATCTTGTGTTCCGACACCGTTGGTTTCGTGCGGCGCCTCCCGCATCAGCTCGTCGAAGCATTCCGATCCACGCTCGAAGAGGTCGCCGAAGCCGATGTGCTCGTTCATCTGGTGGACGCCACCGCGCCGGATGCGGAGGCCCAGATCTCCGCCGTGCACGAGGTGCTGCGCGACATCGGCGCGGGAGATGTCCCCGAGCTGTTGGTCGTGAACAAGATCGACGCGGCAGATTCCGATCGTGTACACGAGCTCACGACCCCTCCGGAAGCGCTCGCGGTATCGGCGTATACGGGCGAGGGCGTCGACAAGCTGCTCGCAGCGGTTGGGGATCGCCTACGCGTGCTCACCGCGGTGACGGAGCTGGAAGTTCCGTACGACCGCGGCGATGTGCTCGCCGCGCTGCACCGCGACGCCGAGGTGCTCGTCGAGGTGCACGGCGATGAGAGCACGCGCGTGCGGGCCCGTCTGGGCAATGCGGAGCGTGCTCGGTTCGGCGAGTTCGTGACAGGCTGAATCGATGAAACACGCGTTTACGGGCGGGCGCGTACTCACGATGGCTCCGGGACCGGCACCCGATGTCGTCATCGTTGACGGCGACCGCATCGCGGCGGTCGGTGAGCGGGGAATCCTGAGCGCACATCTGGACGCGCAGGTGCACGACCTCGCGGGCCACACCCTCGTCCCTGGTTTCATCGACGCGCACAACCACCTCTCGATCGCGGCGCTCCACCCGCAGTGGCACGACGTCTCGCATGTCACATCGATGGAGGAACTCCTCGACGGCGTGCGAGCGCAGGCCGCGGCTGAACCGGAAGCCGAATGGATCCGAGTGTGCGGCTGGAACGAGGTCACCACCGGTGTCGCTCCGACGCGCAACGATCTTGATGCGCTGGAATTGGATCGACCGATCGTTGTTGCGCACTTCTCGCTGCATCAGGCCGTGGTGTGCAGTCGTGGGCTGGAAGATCTGGAGATCGGTCGCAGGGCGCCCGACCCCGCTGGTGGTGAACTGGGGCGAGGTGCCGACGGCGAGCCAAACGGTCTGCTGATCGAACGAGCGTGGAGCGAGGCGCATGCACGCTCGCTGGCGGGCTTCACCGACCGCGACCGTTGGGGCGACTACGTGCTCGCCCGCATCCCGAACCTCCTGCGCCACGGCATCACTGCCATCCACGACGCCGCGTGCACGTCGGAGGGTGAAGACCTCTATCGCTGGCTGGCCCGTGATCGGCGCCTTCCGTTGTCGGTGCTCGCGATGCCGCACTCCGCGGCGCTGCTCACGAACGACGTGGGGTCCCGACTCGATGGTCCCGCGACTGGAGAAGGCGACGAGGCGGTGCGGGTCGGCGGCGTGAAGTTCTTTGCCGACGGCGGCATCGCGATCGCGCTCGACGTCGCAATACACGGTCAACGGCTGCTCATGGGGATCACGATGGATGATCTCGAGCCGCGGCTCGTCGAGGCAGCGCGGCGTGGATACCGGGTTGGCGTGCACGCGATGGGCAACGTCGGCGTGCAGCGCACGATCGAAGCGTTCGCTGCCGCGCGGCGGGCGATGCCTGACGAGGACCATCGGTTCCGGATCGAGCACGTCGGCGTGGCGTCCAGAGAGCAGTGCCAGGCGCTTGCCGCGCTGGGAGCGGTGGCGGTGGTGCAACCTGGGTTCGTCGACCACGTTGGCGACTCTTCGGGCGGCGTGAGGTTCGACGAGCACGCGTGGCTCCCGTTCGCCACGCTCGCCGAGGCGGGCGTGGCGCTCGCGGCGTCGTCCGACGATCCGTGCGCGCCGTTCCCACCCTTGTGGTGCTCGGCCCGCGGTACGACACGGACCACGGATGCGGGCAACGAATTCGAACCCGATCAAGCCGTCGACTTCGAAGCGTGGCTGAACGCGTACACCGCGGGCAGCGCGTACGCGGGCGGTCAGGAGCACGAACGTGGTTCGATCGCGCCGGGCCTGCGCGCCGATCTCGTGATCTTGGATGGCGCGCTCGACGCGTACGACCCGCCACGCGTGGCCGAGACCTGGGTCGGTGGCGTGCCCGTCTTCGTCGCAGACGCCGCTGAGTAGCGTGGCCAACGTGGCAACCCAGGCTCCGGAAGGCTTCGTGCCGCCGCCATATCCGCATGATCGCCTCGTTGATCTGAGAGAGGTTGCTGCAGCAGTACCGGGGGGCATGGTCGACAGCTCGATCGGCACCCCGGTCGACCCGATGCCCGACCTGGTGCTGCGCGCCCTTTCCGATGCGGCGCCAGGGTCCACGGGCTACCCGTTCACGATCGGTTCGCTCGCGTACCGGGAGGCCGCGGCCGCGTGGATCCAACGACGGTTCGGTGTCGACCTGCCGGCCTCGTCGGTGATGGCGTGCATCGGCACCAAGGAAGTGGTTGCGTCGCTCCCACGGATGCTCTCGCTGCGCGATCCGTCGCGCGACACCGTGCTGTACCCCGGCGTTTCGTATCCGACGTACGCGATGGGTGCTGAGCTGGCCGGGCTGAGAGCCGTGCCCGTGCCTGTCGACGAGAAGTGGCGTCCCGACTTGAGCGCCGTCGATCCGGATGATGCCGTCCGAGCGCTCCTGCTGTGGCTCAACGACCCGGCGAACCCGACCGGCGTCACCGCCACGCCCGAATCGATGCGGGCGTCCGTCGAGTGGGGTCATGAGCACGGCGCGATCGTCGCGAGCGACGAGTGTTACGCCGAGTTCACGTACAACGAGTCCGGCGCCCCGGCCGCGCCGGTCTCGGCGCTCCAGGTGACCACTGACCGCGTGCTCGCCGTCCACTCGCTGTCGAAGCGGTCGAACATGGCCGGGCTTCGCGCCGGGTTCGTCGCGGGTGATGCGGAGCTGGTCACGTACCTCGGTGAGGTGCGCAAGCACGGAGGCTTGATGGTGCCGGCCCCAGTCCAGGCCGCAGCCGCCGCCGCGCTCGGCGACGACGCGCATGTCGACGTACAGCGAGCGCGGTACGCAGACCGTCGAGCGCGTTGTGCCCCCGCGCTCGAAGCGTGGGGTCTCGTGAACGACGGCGGTCCGTCCGCGTTCTACCTGTGGCTGCGGTCCACGGCCGGGAACGAGGATGGTTGGTCGATCGCCGCCCGTTTGGCCGCGACCGGGCTGCTCGTGGCACCGGGTTCGCTGTATGGCTCGGCCGGCGACCAGCATGTGCGAGTGGCATTGAGCATCACCGACGAGCACGTCGATCTGACCGTGCAGCGACTGGAGGCGAGTACGTGAGCGATCTGGCCCAGACGATCACCGCAGCGTGGGACGCGCGTGACGACATCGCGTCGGTGATGTCACCCGAGGACGCCAAGGTGGCCGTCTACGAGGCGATCGACCTTCTCGACACCGGGGAGGCTCGGGTCGCTGAGATCGTCGACGACAAGGTCGTCGTGCACCAGTGGCTCAAGCAAGCGATCTTGCTGCTGTTCCGCTTCGCGACGATGGAGACCATCGAGTTGGGGCCGTTCGAGTACGCCGACAAGATCCCGCTCAAGCACAACTACGAGAAGGCGAAGGTGCGCGCGGTGCCGGGTTCGTCGGCGCGCTGGGGCTCATACCTTGGCCCGGGTGTGATCTTGATGCCGAGCTACGTGAACATCGGTGCTCGCGTCGGCGCTGACTCGATGGTCGACACGTGGGCCACGGTCGGGTCGTGCGCACAGATCGGTGAGCGCGTCCACCTCTCGGGAGGCGTCGGGATCGGCGGCGTGCTCGAGCCCCCGCAAGCGGCGCCCGTCATCATCGAGGACGACGCACTTATCGGCTCACGCAGCATGGTGACGCAGGGCGCACGCGTCGGGCGGGGGAGTGTGCTCGGTGAGGGCGTGATCCTCAATCCGGGGATCCCGGTGATCGACGCCCAGACCGGTGAAGAGGTCGGACGGGGCGTGGTGCCGCCGTGGTGCATCGTCGTGCAGGCCATGCGTCCCCGTACGTTCCCCGGCGGCGTGTTCTACCTTCCGTGCGCTCTTATCATGAAGCGCCTTGAAGAGGGCGAGCGGTCCGACAAGGCCAAGCTCAACGAGATCCTCCGCGACCACGGGATTGGTTCATGATGAAGCGTTCGTTGTTGTTGGTTGGCGTCATTGGCCTCGCGGCGTTCACCGCCGCATGTGGTGGGAGTGCGGAGAGGAAGAAGCCGTCCACGACCACTACGACGGTGACGAGCGCGACCACCACCACCACGGGTGCTTCGCGTTCCGCTGCTTGCCAGGCCAATCCCGATCCCGCGAACTCGACGCAGGTGGTGGTCAATCAACCAGCCGCGAACGATCTGGTCACGAGCCCCCTCGCCGTCAGCGGCAGCATCAACGCCTTTGAAGCGACGTTCGAGATCGCCATCAAGGACGCCTCCGGCAACGACATCGCCACGGCTACCGGTCAGTCCGCGCAAGGACAGACGCTGGCTGCATTTAGTGAATCGGTTCCCTTTACCGTCAGCGCACCGACGCCCGCATGCCTCTGGGTCTTCCAGTTCAGCGCGCAGGACGGAAGCCCGAGCATGGTGCTGCAGGTAGAGATCACGCTGAACCCGTAACCACCCGGTCCAGCCAGCCTCGGCCCCAGCGACGGAGGCGCCGCGATCGATGGGAGTGCCCCGGTCGACGGGGGCGTCGGCGCGCCGAGGCGCGAAGCTCGGCTTGGCGCTGTTCGACGTAGAGGTGGGTCAGGGTCAATGGAAGTGGGCTCATGGTCCGAGCGTGCGGGATCGAGCCTGATCCGACGAGTGGCAGATATGCCGTGTGACGCGAGGATCCTGCCATTGGCAAGAATGGCTCTAGTCGCTAGGATCCTGCCATGGCCCGTCGCCCCCGCGCTGTTCCGAAGCGCCATGTCGTGGCCGCGATCGTGCCGGGCGAGCCCAGCCTCCTGGAGCTCTCGGCGGCGGTCGAGGTGTTCGGCATCGCTCGCCCCGACTTCGCCGATCCTTGGTACGAGCTGCGCGTGTGCGGAGGGCCCGAGGAGGCGAAGACCGACACCCACTACGGCCTGCGGGTCATCGCGTCGCACACGCTGCAGGACGCGGCCGACGCCAACACCCTCATCGCCATGCCGTGGGGCGGAGAGTGGGGCGGGAAGGGCGAGAAGACCACGCCGCCACCGGAGGTGCTCGAGGTCTTCCGGGCGGCGTACGCACGTGGCGCTCGCTTGCTCTCGTTCTGCACCGGCGCGTTCGTCCTGGCTGATGCTGGTCTGCTGCACGGTCGGCGGGTGACGACCCATTGGGGCGCCGCCGACGAGCTGGCCGCGCTGTATCCCGAGACCGAGGTCGACCCGTCGGTGCTCTACGTGGACGACGGCCAGGTGCTCACGAGCGCTGGCGCGGCGGCGAGTTTCGACCTTGCGCTCCACGTGGTCCGTCTCGACCACGGTGCGGAAGTCGCAAACGCCGTCGCGCGCGGGCTGGTCATCCCGCCGCACCGTGACGGCGGTCAGGCGCAGTACGTGGGAGCGCCCGTCGCACCCGAGCCGGGTCCCGACCCGTTCCGCGAGACCCTCGACTGGGCGATCGAGCACATGGGCGAGCCGCTCACCGTGACCGACCTCGCCAGTCGCAGCCTCATGAGCCCGCGCACGTTCGCCCGCCACTTCCAATCGGTGGTCGGCACGACGCCGCACTCGTGGCTGATGCGCCAACGGGTGCTCGCCACCCAGCAGCTCCTCGAGACGACCGATCTGTCGGTGGAGCGCATCGCGATGCACGTGGGCTTCGGCTCGGCGGCGACGCTGCGCAACCACTTCCAGCGTGTGGTGCAGACGACGCCGCTGGCCTATCGCCGCACGTTCTGTGGTTCCGATCTGGAGGCTGTCGCCGCGAACTGAGCGTCCGTGGCGACCGCGTCAGAGTCGGCGCAGGAGCGAGACGACCTTGCCGTAGATGGTGATGTCGGTCGGTTCGAAGACCATCTCGTCCATCCGCTTGTTGGCCGGCTGGAGCACCACCTTGCCGCGACGCTTCTGGAACGTCTTGACCGTGGCCTCTTCACCGGGGATGCCGGCGACGATCACTTCGCCTGGTTCGGCGTTGGCCTGCTGCTTCACCACGACGTAGTCGCCATCGAGGATGCCGGAGTCGATCATCGACTCGCCGCGCACCCGGAGCATGAAGAGCTGGCCGGCGACCGTGAAGTCTTCGGGCATCGGGATGGTCTCTTCGATGTTCTGGTCGGCGAGCACACCAACGCCGGCGGCGACGTCGCCGACGAGCGGGATGTGGCGCACGGGGCGACGCTCGACGGCACTGCCCGAGCCCGACTCGTAGTGGAGCTCGAGGGCGCGGGGCTTGGTGGGGTCGCGGGTGAGGAAGCCCTTGTCTTGGAGGGCGGCGAGATGGGCGTGGACGGTGGAGCTCGAGGAGAGCCCCACGGCCTCACCGATCTCGCGCACGCTGGGCGGGTAGCCCCGCTCGCGCACCTCGGCGTCGATGAACTCGAGGACCTGGCGTTGGCGATCTGTGAGATCTGTCATGCGGTCGAAGGTAGCACGATCAGGTGTTCGGGGCAAACACCTGTTCGTATTTTTTCGGGTTTCCTCTTGACAACCGAACAGGCGTTCTGCTTGGATGCGAACAAGCGTTCGGAACGGGCAACGGTACGTGCGAGCCTGTCCGGGCGTAGGTCGCAGAGCGAGGAGCAACGAGAAGCGAGTGTCACACCCCCGTGGTCTGCTCACGGGGTACGCAGCCGCCCGGTAGACCGGGCACGAAGGAGTGGAACGCAACACCATGACCGCCGTCACGATCGACCCTGGCTTCAGCGCACTGGTGAGCCCCGCGAGGACCCACCAGCGCACGCCGCGCCCCGCCACCGGGCGCAGCACTGGCCGGGCCTCCCGTTCCACGTACCGGCGTCGTCGCCTCTGGGCGGCTGCGCTGGTACTCGGTGCGGTGATCGTGACGGGGGAGGCGGGCGCAGCGCTCGGGGGTGCACCCCTCGCTCCTCCCGAGCGCAGCCCGAGCCTCCCCACTGCCCCATCCGGCTCCCCATCCGGCTCGTCCGTCGTGGTCGTCCGTCCCGGCGACACCCTGTGGTCGATCGTCGAGCGGTCTCACCCGGGCGCCGACCCGCGCCCGCTCGTCGACGAGCTGAGCGCGGCCCGCGACGGCGCGCCGCTCGTGGTCGGCGAGACGATTCGGCTGCCCGCGTAGTCGCGGGCGACAAGCGCAACGGCCGGGTACGGCGTACGTTGAGGCGGTGCGTTGCCCCTACTGCCAAGCCGACGACGACAAGGTCGTCGACTCGCGTCCGGCCGACGAGGGCGGTTCGGTGCGCCGTCGCCGGGAGTGCCTCGCCTGCGGTCGTCGCTACACGACCCACGAGCGCGTGGTGGAGCTGCCGCTCATGGTCGTAAAGCGGTCGGGAGTGAAGGAGCCGTTCGAGCGGACCAAGCTCGCGGCGGGCATCGAGCGGGCCGTCGCCGGCAGCGCCGTGGCCCCTGCAGCGGTCGCCGCGCTCCTCACGGAGATCGAGGAGGAGGCCAGGGCCTCGGGCCCGGAAGTCACCACCGAGCGCCTCGGGGTCGCGGTACTCGAGCGGCTCCAGGTGCTCGACGAGGTCTCGTATCTCCGCTTTGCCTCCGTCTACAAGGGCTTCGAGACGGGCGCCGACTTCGAGCGAGAGGTCGTGGAGCTCCGCAAGACCACAGAACCCAAGCCCCGTCCCGTTCCCCGGCTCTAACCCGGGCTCTGACCCGGATTCTGACAGGGGGTCCGGCCGAAAAAGACGCGTGTTGCTGAAGTTGCCCATTGACACGTATGGAATTCCAGTGGTGTAATACGCCCCGCATCTAGCGACGACCCCCCACCCCACCACCACATCTAGGGGTAGGCGATCGGCCGCCAGGGGGAAGGCTCGGAGCACCATCCGGGCGGCGTTGTGAGCAGTTCGACGACCAGTTTCGACCAGCAGTTCGACCGAGTTCGACGACCAGGAGGACACAGTGGCGATCGCGCCAGAGCAGATCGGGATCGGGATCCGTCGGTACTTCACCCGGCCCGGAGTGCACCCCTACGACACGGTCGAGTGGGAGCGGCGCGAGGCGCGCATCCAGAACTTCAAGGACGGGACCGACGCGTTCTACCAGCCCGATGTGGAGTTCCCCGTCGCCTGGTCGCAGAACGCCACCAACATCGTCGCCCAGAAGTACTTCCGTGGCACCCTCGGCACCGACGAGCGCGAGTGGTCGCTGCGTCAGGTGATCGACCGCGTCGCCGACACGATCACCGCGTGGGGCATGCGCGACGGCTACTTCGTCGATGACCAGGAAGGCGCGGCGTTCCGCAACGAGCTCAAGTTCGTGCTCGTGCACCAGCAAGTGGCGTTCAACAGTCCGGTGTGGTTCAACATCGGCGTCAAAGGTGTGCCGCAGCAGGCGAGCGCGTGCCAGCCCTACGACTCGCTCGTCAGCACGACCGAAGGACTTGTACCGATCGGCAAGTTGGTGGAAGACCGCGCCGTCGGCACGAAGGTGTTCGACGCGCATGGCATCACGAAGATCGTTGCCGTCAAGCACAACGGTACGAAGCGAGTGCTCCGCGTCCACACCAAGGCGGGCATGACGCTCGACGTGACGCCCGACCACCTGGTCTGGCGTTCGACAGGCCAGGGTTCCGGTCGGTTCGTCGAGGCCGGCACGCTGCGTCCGAACGACAAGCTCGAGTGGCACCGCACCGAGTCGTGGGGTACGGGCGAGATCACCACGCGCGAGATTGCCGAAGCCGCGCTCGCTGGATGGTTGCAGTCAGATGGCTTTGTTGGCCAGTACGAAGGCACCAACCGATCGCTGACCATCGAATCGATGTCGGTGAACGACGACGAGCGCGCATGGGTCAATTGGGCAGTCGACGAGGTCTTTGGAGACGCGCACAGCCATGAGCGCACTGTCGAAACCAAAGACCCCACGCTTGACTGCCGTCGCCTTCGTCTTTACGGGAACCACTTGCGTCCATTCATCGACAAGTGGGGGCTCATGACTCGCGGCCTCGATATGCAGGTCCCGGCATTTCTCTTCACTGCACCCCTCCCGGTCGTCGCTGCATACCTGCGGAGCGTGTTCCAGGCCGAAGGCTACGTTTCGCAGCGCGAGCACGGCTCCACTGTGGGTCTCGACATGATCTCCGAAGGAATCGTTCGCGGTGTGCAGTCGTTGTTGTTGCGCTTCGGGATCTACGGCCGCGTGAGTTTCAAAGCCGATCGACGTGAGTCGCGCAAGGGCTGCTGGTCGTTGTCGATCCGCGTCGCGGGCGATCGGCGTCGATTCGCCGACGAGATCGGGTTCATCGACGAGCGCAAGGTATCGAAGCTCGAATCGACGTTCGCTCTGCCGGGTCGTCCTGCCCTCGACGTCAAGCGCCTCGAGATCAAGCGCATCGAAGAGCTCGGGGAGATGGACGTCTACGACATCCAGACCGAGAGCGGCGAGTACCTCTCGGGCAACCTGCGCGTGCACAACTGTTTCATCCTTGCGGTTGAGGACACGATGGACGGGATCCTCAACTGGTACCGCGAAGAGGGAACGATCTTCAAAGGCGGGTCGGGGTCGGGCATCAACCTGTCCAACATCCGCTCGTCTTACGAGGGCCTCGCCGGTGGCGGCACCGCGAGCGGCCCGGTGAGCTTCATGCGCGGCGCCGACGCGTCGGCCGGCACGATCAAGTCGGGTGGCAAGACCCGACGCGCCGCGAAGATGGTCATCCTCAACGACGATCACCCCGACATCGAAGAGTTCATCTGGTGCAAGGCGCGTGAGGAGCGCAAGGCGCGCGCGCTGAAAGACGCCGGCTTCGATATGGATCTCGACGGCATCGACAGCCACTCGATCCAGTACCAGAACGCCAACAACTCGGTGCGGGTCACCGACGACTTCATGCGCGCGGTCGAAGAAGATGCCGATTGGGCGCTGCGGGCCGTCAAGACCGGCGAGCCGGTCAAGACGGTGAAGGCGCGCGACCTCATGCGTCAGATCTCCGAGGCGTCGTGGGAGTGCGCCGATCCCGGCATGCAGTTCGACACCACGATCAACCACTGGCACACCGCGCCCAATACGGGTCGCATCAACGCGAGCAACCCGTGCTCGGAATATATGCACTTAGATAATTCCGCCTGCAACCTCGCGAGCATCAACTTGCTCCGCTACCTCGACGAGGACGGCAACTTCGACACCGAGGCGTTCCAGCAGACGGTCGAGGTCGTGTTCACCGCGCAGGAGATCCTTGTCGGCAACGCCGACTACCCCACCGAGAAGATCGGTGAGAACAGCCGCAAGTTCCGCCAGCTCGGGCTCGGCTACGCCAACCTTGGCGCGCTGCTCATGGCGCAAGGCCTTCCCTACGACTCCGACGAGGGTCGGGCGTGGGCCGCGGCGATCACCGCGCTGATGACGGGACACGCGTACGCGACCAGCGCCAAGACGGCGGGCCGAATGGGCCCGTTCGCGGGCTACGCCGAGAACGAAGACGCCATGCTCAACGTGTTGCGGATGCACCGCGCTGAGGTGGCCAAGATCGACGAGGAGCTCGTGCCTCCCAACCTGTTGGGTGCGGCACAGCGCTCGTGGGACGAGGCCATCGAGGTGGCGGAGTTCCAAGGTGTCCGCAACTCGCAAGCAACCGTGCTCGCGCCTACGGGATGTCTCGTTGGCGGGAGCCTTGTGCCTACCGCGCGTGGTCTTGTGCGACTCGGCTCACTCGGAAACCCGATCGGCGACCAGTGGCAGCCGCTCGGCATCGACGTCCAGACCGACGACGGCGCGCGGGAGGCCACGCAGTTCTACGTGAACGGCGTCGAGCCCGTCGTCAATGTCACGACCGCACGCGGGTACCGCCTGCGCGGCACCACGAAGCATCGCGTGAAGGTTGTCGATGAGAGCGGTACGTGGGTGTGGCGTCACCTGGCCGACCTGCGATCCGGTGATCGTGTGCCGCTCGCGCTCGACCAACTAGTGGGTGAGTCCCAAGCCGTCACGTTGCCACCGCTGCCGGAGGCGTACTGGACCGGCGAGTGGGAAGCGCGGGCGCCGCGCGCGGTCACGCCGGAGCTCGCCGAGCTCGTCGGCTACTTCATGGGCGACGGTTCTCTGCACTCGAGAGGTATCCGTCTCTGTGTCGCCGATGGCGACTTCGACGTCGTCGAGCGTCTCTCGCGGCTCGGCAAGGAGTGCTTTGGGCTACAAGCGCACGTCGCGCAGAAGCAGGGATACACGGAGGTTGCTCTCCACTCGGTTCGACTCACCGAGTGGTGGGAGGCGTGTGGCTTCGCGAAGCGCCTGCCGCACGAAGGTCACACGGGCAAAGGCTGGACGCCGCACATCCCCGACGCGCTGCTGCACACCAACGACCGTGAGATCTACGGCGCGTTCGTGCGCGGCCTCTTCGAGGCCGACGGCACGGTCACTTCGGGGATCCCGAACTGGTCCACCACTTCGCTCGAGTTCTCGCACGACGTCCAGACGGTGCTGCTCGCGCTCGGCTACCCGACGACCCGCAAGTTCGACATCACCGGGTGGGGGCAGTCGGCGCTGGCGGTGCTGCGGCTCCTCAACACGTCGTACCACTCACGTTGGCTCGAAGAGATCGGGTTCGTCGGCGACCGCAAGAACGCCAAGGTCCTTCGGAGCGAAGGACGCCAGGCGGCGCGCAAGGACTACATCCCGGTCACCCGCGCGCTGGTGGATCGGCTCGCGCCCGCGAACGACCGCCTCCGCAAGGTGCTGCTCATGGAGGTGGCCCGCGGCACGGTGTCGCGACGTTCCGCGAACGAGCTGTTCGAACGCACCAACGACGCCGAGCTGTTGCACCTCCTCGGCTTTTTCTACGACACTGTCGCATCGGCCGAGCTCGGCGCCGAGGAGCTCACGTTCGACTTGTCTGTGCCCGAGAACGTCACGTACGTCGCCAACGGCTTCGTCAGTCACAACACCATCGGGTTGATGATGGATTGCGATACGACCGGCATCGAGCCCGACCTCGCGCTCACGAAGGCGAAGAAGCTCGTGGGCGGCGGCACGATGATGATCGTCAACCAGACGATCCCGCGTGCGTTGCGCAAGCTCGGATACACCGACGAGCAGGGCGACGCGATCGTGCAGCACATCAACGAGCACAAGACGCTCGACGGTGCGCCGGACTTCAACCCGGAGCACCTCCCCGTGTTCGCCTGCTCCATGGGCGACAACACGATCCACTACATGGGTCACGTGAAGATGATGGGCGCCGCGCAGCCCTGGATCTCGGGGGCAATTAGCAAAACGATCAACACCCCACAAGAGACGACAGTCGAAGAGATCGAGCACATCCACATGCAGGCTTGGAAGCTGGGCCTCAAGGCCGTCGCCATCTACCGCGACAACTGCAAGGTGGGTCAGCCGCTGTCCACACAGAAGAAGACCGTGAAGACGGTGGAAGTGGCCGAAGTATCCGACGCCGTGATTGAGGCGGGGGACCAGGCCGGCGTGGTCATCCGTGAGGTCGAGCGGATC
>SHVJ01000063.1 GCA_009694295.1 Acidimicrobiia bacterium | reverse complement strand
CGGCTGCCGGCCTCCCCGACGCCACACGCGCCGCCATGGGCGAGGCAGCCGTGAAGGTGGCGAAGGGGTGCGGCTACGTGAACGCCGGCACCGTCGAGATGCTCTACCAGGATGAGGAGTTCTGGTTCCTCGAGATGAACACGCGCTTGCAGGTCGAGCACTGCGTGACCGAAGAGGTCACGCGCCTCGACCTCGTGGCCGAGCAGATCCGTGTCGCCAGCGGTGAGCCGTTGTCGTTCACCCAAGAGTCGGTCGAGCGTCACGGCCACGCCATCGAGTGCCGGATCAACGCCGAAGACCCCGCGAAGGGCTTCCTCCCGTCGCCGGGCACGATCTCGCGCCTGCGGGTGCCAAGCGGTCCCGGCGTGCGGTGGGACGGTGGTTACGAAGAGGGCGACACGATCTCGCAGTACTACGACAACCTCATCGGCAAGCTCATCGTGTGGGCGCCCGACCGAGCGCAGGCCACCGAGCGGATGTTGCGGGCGTTGCGCGAGCTCGTTGTCGAAGGGGTGCGAACCACCACGCCCGCGCACGTGGCGCTCCTTGGCGACGACGTCTGGGCGAGTAGCACGCACTCCACGAAGTGGGTCGAAGACGAGTTCGATCAATCGCTGTTCGCCGCGACGGCCGCGCCGGTCTCGGCACCTGCCGCTGAAGGTGAGGAGCCAGCCGCGCTGACCGAGCGCACGGTTCCCGTCGAGGTGAATGGCAAGCGCTTCTCGGTTCGCCTGTGGCTGCCCGATATGCCCAGTGGTGGCGGCGGTGGTGGTGGGAGCAGCGCGCGACGCACGGCCCGGCCGCGCCCAGCGGCATCAGGGAGCAGCGGCGGCGCCGGCGACGGTGTCATCAGCGCGCCGATGCAAGGCACGATCGTGAAGGTGCTCGTCACCGAAGGCGACGAGGTCGAGGCCGGTCAGGAGCTCCTCGTGCTCGAAGCCATGAAGATGGAGAACCACATCAACGCGCTGGGCGCGGGCACGGTGAAGGAGATCCGGGTTGGTCCCGGCGACACCGTCGGCCCCGGCGACGTCCTCATCGTCATCGGTTAGGACCGCCGCGTCACGAAGCTGCGGCGGCGAGCGATTCGCTGAGCGTGGGGTGCACGAGCAACGAGTCGACGATGTCGGTGACCGTCAGCCCCGCAGTGACGGCGAGCGCGATCACACCGATAAGCTCGGCGGCGTTCCCGCCCACGATCGACCCACCCAGGACGACACCCGTCGCAGGGTCGGACACGATCTTCACGAAGCCGCGCGGGTCGCCCTTGATGAGCGCCTTCGCGTTCGCGGTGAACGGAACCTTGGTGACGCGGATCTTTCGACCGGACGCGAACGCCTCGGCCTCGGCGAGGCCGACGTCGGCGATCTCGGGCTCGGTGAAGACCGCGGAGGCGGCCTTGTCGTAGTCGAGGTTGCGATGCGGGCGGTTGTGCATCCCCATGAGGTGCTCGGCAATCTTGCGGCCCTGCATCGCCGCCACTGACGACAACGGCAGCTTCCCTGAGACATCGCCGATCGCATACACGTGCTTCTGGCTCGACACGCAGTTGTGGTTGACGACCACGTAGCCGGCATCGTCGAGTTCGACGCCGATCTCGGAGAGCCCGAGGCCTTCGGTGCTCGGCACCGAACCCACCGCGAGAATCGCGTGTGAACCCTCGATCACGCGCCCGTCTTCACAGTGGACGCGCACGATGTCGCCGTCGCGTTCGATGGCCGACGCCCGCGCCCCCTTCAGCAACGCGACACCGCGTTCGAGGAACGCTTCCTCGAGCACCGACGCGACCTCCGCGTCCTTGATCGGCAGGACTTGCTGACGCGAGACGAGCAGTGTGACCTTCGAGCCCAGTGAGTCGAACATGTGGGTGAACTCGACGCCGGTGACACCGGAGCCGATGACGATCGCGTGCTGCGGGATCTCGGGCGGCGGATAGCAGTCGCGGGTCGTGAGGATTCGTTCGCCGTCGACCTTCGCGAAGCCGGGCACCCGTGGACGCGAGCCGGTAGCGATGACGATGAAGTCGGCCTCGAGCTCTTCGAGTCCACCACCCGAGGGGGCCTCGGTTTCCACCACGACCGTGTGTTCATCTTTGAAGCGGGCGGTCCCCGAGAGCAGGCGCACGCCCTGGGAGTTGAGGAGCTCGGTCAACGACGCATGGAGTTGCTCCTGGATCGAGCTGATCCTCAACTTCAACGCCTGGACATCGAGTGCGCCTTCGGCTCGCAGCCCCATCTCCGGTGCTCGGCGGAGCTCACTGAGCTCGCCACCGGTGGCGATGAGTGCCTTCGACGGGATGCAATCCCACAGGTGCGCCGCGCCACCGACGATCTCCCGCTCGACCAGCGTGACCTCGGCTCCGAGCGTTGCCGCAACGGTGGCGCACGTGTTCCCGGCGGGACCGCCGCCGATGATCACAAGACGCGTCGTTGGCATGCATGAAGGGTATGCGAAGGCCCGTCGGTACCCTTCACGGGTGCCCGAGCTGCGACATGACGCGTTGACGGGTCGCCTCGTGCTCCTCGCGGCAAGTCGGTCGTCACGCCCCGAAACGGTACCGAGCGATCCAGGTGACACCGCGCGAGCCACCAGGGTTGTCGGCCGATCCTCCCTAGACACTTGTCCGTTCTGTCCGGGACACGAGCGCGAGACGCCGCCCGAGATCATGCGCTCCGGTCCGGGTGAACCCAGCGAGCCGGGCTGGCGCGTGCGCGTGTTCCCGAACCTGTACCCCGTCGTAGGCGGCGCCGACGCCGCAGCCGGCGCGACCGGTGACCACGAAGTGGTCGCGCTCTCCCCCGACCACGACCGCGCGTTCGGCGCGCTCACGCACGATGAGGCAGCCGAGGTGCTGACCGTGCTCCGGGACCGATCGCGCGCACATGTGCTCGCCGGTCGCCAGCACGTCCAAGTGCTGGTGAACCACGGACGCGCGGCTGGTGCTTCGATCGCTCACCCCCACGCGCAGGTCATCGCGCTGGACTTCGTACCCCCAGCCGTCGGCGTGGCGAGCGAACGGTTCGCCGACGCGGGCACGGATCTCGTCCTCATCGATCTGGCTGACGCGGTCGAGCGCGACCAAGGCGTGATCGTGGGTGACGAAGTCGCCGCGTGGTGTCCGACCGGATCGGCATCACCGTTCGAGGTTCGCCTCGCCGCAGTCGGTGCTGGCCCGCACTTCCACGAAGCCAGCGACGCCCACGTGCTCGGTGTCGCGGTCGTGCTGCACGACACACTCGCCGCCCTCGGAGACGCGCTCGGCGACCCGTCCTACAACGTGGTGGTCCACACCGCGGAACCCGGTGTCGACGTGCGCTTCCACTGGTGGGTCGCGGTCACGCCACGGCTGTCCGTGGTGGCCGGCTTCGAGATGGGTACCGGCGTGCTCGTCAACACCGTTGAGCCGATCGATGCCGCAGAGCAGATCCGAGGCGCGCTGTGAGCGTGCGGATCACCCATTGCGCGCAGTTCGATGCGTCGCCTGACGTTGTGTGGCGCGCGGTCGAAGACATCTCCACGCATCCGGAGTGGATGCGCGACGCCGTCGAGATCACGTTCCTCACCGAGCACCACAAGGGCCTCGGCGCAGAGTTCGCGTGCCTCACGAAGATTGGCCCGTTTCGCAACCACGACGTGCTGCTGGTGACCGAATGGGATCCGGGCACCGTCATGGGGATCGCGCACACCGGAGTCGTCACCGGGACGGGCCGGTTCACGCTTGCCGCCCACGGTGACGGCACGAGGTTCTGCTGGGAAGAGGTGCTGCGCTTCCCGTGGTGGATGGCCGGACCGGTCGGCGAGCGCGTCGCCAAGCCGCTGCTCGGGCACGTCTGGCGCAAGAACTTGTCGCGACTCCGAGCCATCGTCGAGTCGCCGGCCTAACCGGTCACGAGCTCCTCGGCGGCTGTGTACGGATCGATCGAGCGATCGGCGACGCGGGTCACGAGGCTCTCGAACTCGCTACCCGAGCAAACGTCGTCGACCTGATCGGCGAGACGCGCGTGCACGATCGACCGCAGCTCGTTGCGCAACCTCGCGACGCGCCGCGCGGCGAGCCGACCGTCGGTCGAGAGGAACGCGCGGTGGCGTTCGATGGCATCGAAGAGATCATCGATACCCGTGCCCTCAGTCGCGACGGTCTCGATCACGGGCGGGGTCCACGATCGCTCCGCGCCGAGCTCGAGCATCTGCATGAGATCGCGCACCGTCTCATTGACGCCGGCGCGATCAGCCTTGTTCACCACCAGCACGTCGGCGATCTCGAGCAGGCCGGCCTTGGCCGCCTGCACGCCGTCGCCCCAGCCCGGGTTCACGACCACGACGGTGGTGTCGGCCGCGCTTGCGATCTCGACTTCCACTTGGCCCACGCCGACCGTCTCGACGATCACCCACGGCTTGCCAGCGGCGTCGAGGACGCGCACCGCCTGCGGCGCGGCCAGCGCGAGCCCACCGAGGTGACCGCGCGTTGCCATCGACCGGATGAACACGCCCTCGTCGGTGGCGTGGTCCTGCATGCGCACGCGGTCGCCGAGGATGGCACCGCCGGTGAACGGGCTGGTCGGGTCGATGGCGAGCACACCCACTGCGTGCCCGTCGCGCCGGATGCGCGAGATCAGGCGATCGGTGATGGTCGACTTGCCCGCGCCTGGTGCGCCCGTGACACCGACGATGTACGCGTTCCCGGTATAGGGGTACAGACGGGACACCGCATCGGTCGCCGCGGCCCCACCCGACTCGACCAGTGAGATCAGACGAGCAACCGCTCCATGGTCACCGGCGCGCGCGCTGTCGACCAGAGCCGCGGCGTCGGGCTTCACGGGAGTCTCAGTGCTCGGCGCTGGTGTCCACGTTGTCGGCCTCGACCGCGGTGATGCCTGCGACACGGTCCTTGATGATGCGCTCGACCCCGGCCTTGAGGGTCATCGTGGAGACCGGGCACGTACCGCACGCACCGACGAGCTCGACGTGCACGACGCCGGCATCGTCGATCGACTTGAAGACGATGTCGCCGCCGTCGGCCTGGAGCGCGGGCCGGATGGCCTCGATCGCCTCGAGGACTGCCGATTCCGTGTCGGGGGATTCGGTGCTGGCGGTGAAGGTCATCGTGCGGACTCCAGTCGAGGGGCGGTGCCCCTGTGACAACACCCCCAGTATCGCAGGCGTTCCCCCCAACCCAGGATTCTGGGCACGCTGAAGGCGTCCATGTGTCCTTGAGCGTGCCGAAAAGCCGCTAGTCCTCGACCCGGCTCACGTCGGCGCCGAGGGAGGCGAGCTTGCTGGGGAGGTCGGCGTAGCCGCGATCGACGTGACGGGTATCGAGCACGGTGGTCTCGCCGTCGGCGCCGAGCGCGGCGAGCACCAGCGCGGCACCCGCTCGCACGTCGTGGGCGCGCACCGGCGCACCGGTGAGTCGCTCCACGCCGCGCACGACCGCGTGGCGACCCTCGGTGCGGATGTCGGCACCCATCCGGTTGAGCTCGTCCACGAATGCGAAACGGTTGTCGAAGATGTTCTCGGTGACGATCGCGGTGCCCTCGGCGCGGGTGAGCAGCGCCACCGCAAGCGGCATGAAGTCGGTCGAGAAGCCGGGGTACGGGAGGGTCTGCACGTCGACGGCCCGGAGCGGCTCGTCGGCCCGCGCCACGAGCCCATCGGGCGTGGTTTCGATCGTCATGCCCATCTCATTGAGCTTGCGCACGACCATCTCGACGTGCTCCACATCGACGCCCTCCACCGCGATCGAACCGCCCGCGGCACCACACGCCATCAGCAGGGTTCCAGCCTCGATGCGATCGCCGACAATCGCGCGGTCGATGGGATGGAGCTCGTCGACGCCTTCGATCTCGATCGTCGAGCTCCCAGCACCGCCGATGCGCGCACCCATCGCCGTGAGGAACTCACAGAGATCGTTGATCTCCGGCTCGCGTGCCGCATTCTCGATGACCGTCTGCCCCTTCGCGAGCACCGCGGTCGTGAGCACGGTCTCGGTGGCACCGACGCTCGGGAACTCGAGCACGACCCGAGCGCCACAGAGTGCGTTGCAGCGTGCCTCCACAAACCCGTGCAGCACCTCGAGCTCGGCACCCATCGCCACCAACGCCGCGAAGTGCATGTCGAGCTTGCGGGATCCGATGTTGTCGCCGCCCGGCATCGCCACGCGCGCGTGACCGAGGCGCGCAAGTAGCGGTCCGAGCACGTTGATCGACGCGCGCATCTGACTCACGAGCTCGTATGGCGCTTCGGCCTCCAGCTCCTCGCCCACGGTGATCTGGAGCACTTCGGGTTCGGCCCACTCGACGGCGGCGCCGATACCGCGTAGCAAATCGATCATGACGTCGAGGTCGACGACCGGGGTCACGTTGCGCAGCACCGTCGTGCCCTGCGCGAGTAGCGATGCCGCCATCTGCTTGAGGCCCGCGTTCTTCGTCATGCCGGCCACTCGCACCGTGCCCGACAACCGCTGACCACCGCGCACGACGTAGCGCGTCATAAGGGTTAGGTCCCTCGGTAGACGGGTGGGCGCTGCTCGACGAAGGCGGTGATGGCTTCCTTCATGTCGTCGGAGCGCAGGCAGTCGGCCTGACTCTCCGCCTCCACCAACAGGCCGTCACGCATGGTCGCACCCGACATCGCCGCGGCGATCGCACGCTTCACGCCACGCACGGCGATCGGAGGTTGCGCGGCGATCGTCTCCGCGAGCTCGAGCGCAACGGGTTCAAGCTCTTCGTCGGACACGACTCGCTCCGCGAGCCCGAACCGCTCGGCGTCGTCGGCATCGATCTTGGCTCGCGTGAGGATGAGCTGCTTGGCGCGCGCGGGCCCGACGATGCGAGACAGACGCTGTGTGCCGCCGAGGTCGGGCAGGATCCCATATTGGAGCTCGAGCAGCCCGACCTGCGTGCCGCGTGCCATGACACGAAGATCACACGCCAGCGCGAGCTGCAGACCGGCACCGAAGGCGTAGCCGCGCACCGCCGCGATCGTGATGAACGGCGCTTCCTCCAGCCATGTGTACGACTCCTGCATGAGCAGGATTCCGGCCACGACTGGATCGGCATGCGTGGCCGTTGACGCCGCGTCGGCCGCGAGCTGGCTCACGCCGCCGCCCTCCGAGAACACGCTCGTGTCGATGCCGCTCGAGAATGCTCGCCCCTCACCCACGACGATGAGCGCGCGTAGATCGCCGGGATCCGCGAGCAGCCGCGTGCCGAGGTCGCGCATCTCGCCCCACATCGCGTTCGTGAACGAGTTGAGCTTCTCGGGCCGATTCAGGACGAGACGGCCAACGTGCCCATCGGCCTCGAACCGCAACGTGTCGTACGAAGGAAGTGCTGACATCAGACCCAAAGGCTACCGACCGCGGTAGCCGCCAGGCCTAGGAGGGAACGGTGAGTGCGTGGACTTCGATCCGCGCGACCTCGACCGGCTGCACGAAGCCGGGGACATCCAGGGCACCGACCGGGATCACGTCGGCACCATCGGTGACGGCGGCGGCAAGGCGCAAGGTCGCAAAGACCTGATGAGGGCCGGCGGCGCTGCACAGCCTTGCGGCCAGGTTCACCGAGCTGCCGACGTAGTCGTCGCCTTCGAGCAGGAGCACTGCTCCGGCGGCCATACCGGCCCGCATCGGCAGTGAGACCCCGTAGCTGTCGGCACACCGGGCCAGCTCGAGCACGGCCTCGACGAGACGATCGTCGTCGGTGCTCACCAGCATCACGCCGTCGCCGAGCCATTTGTCGACCCGTACCGCATGTTCGGATGCCGTGTCCCGCACCGCAGCGCGAAAGCGCGTCAGGACGTCGACGGCTTCTTGGTCACCGTGCTCGTCGGTGAAGCGAGTGAAGCCACAGAGATCGATGAAGCAGAAGGCCCGGTCGACTCGCATAGGACCAGTCTCGCGGGTGGGCCCCCCGAATCACGAACAATTGGGCCGTCGTCGCGAGATGTTCACATGACCAGCCCCTGTACCCACTTGACGGAGGCATCCGCGACGTCCCGGAACACGTCCTCGGGCGTCAAGCCGCTCGATTTGAGGGGCCGAAAGCCGTGATCCGCGGTCGTCAGCCAGTGGAAGTCGACGGTCCCATCGACGGTCCCAGGGATGAGCGTGGCTGAGCGTTCGAGCGCTTCCTTCGGCGCCAACGCGTCCCTCGTACCGCTCACGAAGAGGATCGGACATGCGATTCGGGGGAAATGGTCGTCCCGCCGGCGTTCCGGCTTGCCCGCGGCGTGCAGCGGATAGCCCAGCATGAGCAGGCCGAGCGCGCCGAGCGGTTCCGCCTCGTCGGCCACGACAAGGGAGCACATTCGCCCTCCCATCGACCGTCCACCCAGTACCAAGCGCTCCGGCGCGAGACCCGTGCGTCGCCCGAGCTCGGCGGCCGCCTCCCGCGTGCTCGCGAGAAGGACGGGTGCCCGGTCAGGAGCACGCCGACCGGCGACCTTGTATGGATAGTTGAAGCGCAACGAAGGCACGCCCGCGTCGGCCAGCGCGTCGGCCACCGTCGTGAGCGCAGGTGCGTCCATGTCGGCCCCGGCGCCGTGCGCGAGCAGCACCGCCCGATCCGCACCACTCTTCGGACCCTGGAACGCAAAGTCAGCCACCAGTGGCTCACTCATCTTGTCCGCTCTCGGCCCTGCGGGCCGGGCCGCTCGGGCCACGCTCGCTGCGCCGCAGGGTACCTGCGGCGCGGACGCTCACTCATGCCAACACCCACTTCCTCAGGAATGCGTCGGTGCGATCGAGCATGTCGGCGACCGTCTCCGGGCGTTGGAAGCCGTGACCCTCACCTTCGTAGACGTGATGATCCACCGTGCCGCCCGCGTTCCGGATCGCGTCGACGACGAGACGGGCCTGCTCCGGCGGGACGACCTTGTCGGCGTCGCCCTGGAGCACGAGGACGGGCACGCGGATGTCCGACGCCTGCGCGACCGGTGAACGGTCGTGGTAGCGATCGCCGACCTTCCCGGGCAGACCGACGATGCGGTCGAGGTACCGCGACTCGAAGCGATGCGTGCTCGCGGCGAGGGCGTCGAGATCGGTGACGCCATACAGGCTGACCCCGGCACGCACGAGATCCCCGTGCTGTGCGCACAGCAACAGCACCGTGAGGCCGCCCGAGCTCCCGCCCATCACGGCAACCCGCGCTGGGTCACACCAACCCTGCGTCGCCGCGGCCCGGATGCCGGCGGCGGTGTCGGCCACGTCGATCTTGCCCCACCCCTCGGCCATGGCCTGGGTGTACGCCCGGCCGTAACCCGTGGAGCCGCGGTGATTCGGCGCGAGTACGGCCCACCCGCGCGTCACGAAGAAGTGGGTGCGCGCACTCCACGAAACCGTCGCCTGTCCCGTCGGTCCGCCGTGGATGTCGACGAGCATCGGCGGCGCCGCAACCCCAGGTGGCCGGTACAAGAGCCCGTGCACCACTGCGCCGTCGGATTCCCAAGTGACGGTCTCGGGCTCGACGAGCCCGGCACTCTCGAACCCCGCCACCGGTCCACGCGCGACGGCGCGGCGATCCTCAGTGTTGGGATCGAGCACCGTGACCGCAGTCGGCGTGCGCGCCCCTGAGCGGATGCACGCGATCCCTGGCATGCCCCAGTCGAGAGCGTGGTGCCAACCGTTCGAGCGCTCGCGAACAGCACCGCCAGCGGTCGGCCCACTCCCTTTTGAGACGAGCACGAGCCGACCGAAGCCGTCCTCATTGCGGTTGATCGCGATGGTGGTCGCGTCGGGTGACCACGCGAACGAACGCTGCCCCGGCCCCCACGCGGGCTCCGCGTGCTCGCGTTCCTCAGCGAGCACTTGCCGCGCGTCCGAACCGTCGGGACGCGTGGTCCACACGTTCCACCAGCCCGACTCGTCGGACACGAACGCGAGTGACGAACCGTCGGGTGCGAAGCGCGGCTGACCGACCGACACCGCGCCACCGCCGGCGACGACCACTTGACCACTCGCATCGGGCTGGGCGACGACGAGACGCGACGCATCCCACGACATGCCCGTGAGATCCCATTCGTGCCAGGCCACCAAGGAACCATCGGGCGCCCAGGCGGGGTCCCAGGCGTAGTCGGCGCCATGCGACACCCGTACGGGAGCGCCCGAACCGGCGCCCGACACCACCATCACGGCGCACGCATCGTCGGTCTCGAGCACGAAAGCCACGCGGCTGCCGTCGGGAGTTGCCGCAGGAGCTGCGGCGCGCCCCTCGCGGCTGAGCACACGCGCAGGGCCGCCGTCGACGGGCACCAGGACGAGCGACCCGTCGGCTCCAGCAACGGCGAGGTGGTCGGGCCCGGCCCAGCACCACGCACCTCCGCCGTACGCTCCGACCGAGGCACACCCAGTGTCGGCCGTGACCACCACGGGTGGCGCGCTGGCATCGCAGGGCGCGACGACAACATCGGCCCGCCCTGCGAACGACTCGACCCAGCCGAGCCGCTGCCCATCAGGCGACCACCGGGGTTCGGCCACCACCCGGGATCGGGCCACCATCTGAGCACTGATTGGGAAGCCCACGGCGCGTGACCCTAGCCAGGGGCCAGAAGGCCCGAATCTGGCCTGTGGAAAAGGGTGTGGCCCTCGCAAAGTAGGATTCACCTCCCATGTCTGCCCCTGAACGGCCTTTGCGCATCGCGTACCTCGTGTACCGCGGTAACCCTCATTGCGGGGGCCAAGGCGTCTACACGCGCTACCTCGCCAAGGAGCTCACCGAGCTCGGCCACGAGGTCACCGTGTTCTCGGGCCAGCCCTACCCCGAGCTGGTGCATCCCGAGCAGCTGGTGAAGGTCCCGAGCCTCGACCTCTACCGACCCGAGAACCCGTTCCGGGTCCCCTGGCCGTGGGAGTTCAAGACCACGATCGACATGCGGGAGTTCGCCATCATGTGCGGGGCCGGTTTTCCGGAGCCGTACTCGTTCAGCATGCGGGCCCGGCGCCTCCTCAAGGACCGGCGCGCCGACTTCGACCTGGTCCACGACAACCAGTGCCTCGGCCGGGGCCTGATCAAGATGATGGAGACCGACGGCTGGCCCGTCCTGGGCACGCTGCACCACCCCATCACCGTCGACCGCGACCTCGACCTCAGCCATGCCTCGTCGGCCTGGCGCCGGTTCACGTTGCGACGCTGGTACGGCTTCCTGAAGATGCAGATGGAGGTGGCGCGAGCCATCCCCCGCCACGTGACCGTGTCGCAGTCGTCTCGGCGCGACATCGCGGCACAAATGGGCGTGCCGATCGAGCACCTGCACGTGGTGCCTGTAGGCGTCGACGCCACCGTGTTCGGCCCGAGGCCCCACATCGCCCGGGTTCCCGGCCGCTTGATGACCACGGCGAGCGCCGATGTCCCGATGAAGGGTCTTGCGCCGCTCCTCGAATCGCTCGCGAAGGTGCGCACCGAGATGCCCGAGGCCCATCTCGTGGTCATCGGCAAGCCCAAGGCGAAGAGCCGCATCCCCGGTCTGATCGATCGGCTCGGGCTCAACGACGCCGTCGAGTTCGTGAGCGGTGTCACCACCGAGCGCATCGTCGAGCTCTACGCCGAGGCTGAGGTTGCCTGCGTGCCCTCGCTCTACGAAGGCTTCTCGCTGCCGGCCGTCGAGGCCATGGCGTGCGGCGTGCCGGTCGTCGGCACGACGGGCGGCGCGGTGCCCGAGGTGATCGGCACCGACGGCGAGACCGGCTTGCTCGTGCCACCGGGTGATCCCGAAGCGCTCGCCGCCGCACTCCGGCGCATGCTCGGCGACCCGACACTGCGCGCCCGCGTCGGCGCTGCGGGGAAGGTCCGTGCCCTCGAGAAGTTCACCTGGCGCGCCACCGCGCTCGGCACAGTGGAGCACTACCGCGCGTTGTTGAGCGAGCGAAGCGGAGCCCTTGGCGGACAGCCGAGTGTCAGAGCGCAGCGGAGCGACCCATGAGGGAAGATCGCGCTCGCAGCAACCACGACGGGAACTCCTGATGCTGACCGCCGACTTCGACCGGCTGCGCGTCGGCGACGGCACGCGCGTGCTCGACATGGGGTGTGGCGGTGGCCGTCACGCGTTTGAAGCCTGGCGACGCGGCGCAACGGTCGTGGCCCTCGACTATTCCGAGGGTGAGCTCAAGGAAGTGCGCGGCGTGCTCGGCGGCATGCTGGAAGCCGGCGAGCTTCCCCACGGGGATTTGTTCGAGAGTCAAGGTATTGGTGGAGCGGTCAATGGCGACGCGCTCGTGCTGCCATTCCCCGACGCCACGTTCGACTGCATCATCGCGTCGGAAGTGCTGGAACATCTTTGGGCCGACACCGTGGCGATCGCCGAGCTTGTGCGTGTGCTGAAGCCCGGTGGTCGCATGGCCGTCACGGTGCCGACGCGCTGGCCCGAGCGCGTGTGCTGGGCACTCGACTCCGATTACAACGACACGCCGGGCGGACACGTGCGCATCTACCGTCAGCACGAACTCGAAGCGAAGCTCGAAGCCGCCGGGTGCTGGCTGCGCGGTTCGCATCACGCCCACGCGCTGCACTCCCCCTACTGGTGGCTCAAGTGCGCGACCGGCGTTGCTCGCACCGATCCGCCATGGATCGTGCGTCGCTACCACGACCTGCTCGCTTGGCAGATCGAGAAGCGACCGCCATGGCTCGAGGCGATCGACCGAACACTCAACCCTGTGCTCGGCAAGAGCCTCATCATCTATGTCGAGAAAGTGAACCCGTGAAGCGCAGGCACGAACTCCCCGAGGTCCCCGGGATCATCACACGCGAGCAGATCGCGGCAACGGTCGACGCCATCGCCGCGATCCAGCTCCCCGACGGCAACATCCCCTGGACACCCGGTGAGCAGACCGACCCGTGGAACCTGGCTGAGGCCGCGATGGCGCTCGACGTCGGTGGTCGTCACCGCGAGGCCGAGCGCGCGTACGAGTGGCTGCGCTCGATGCAGCGACCCGACGGCTCGTGGCACGCGTACTACGTCGGTCGCGCCGTCAAGGACGACACGCTTGACACCAATGTCACCTGCTACATCGCCAACGGCGTGTGGCACCACTACCTCTCTACCGGCGACACCGGTTTCCTCGAAGACTTCTGGCCGGTCGTGGAGCGCGCGATCGACTTCGCTCTCGATCTGCAGACCGAGACCGGCGAGATCGCGTGGCGGGGCGACGACCCGGCCGATGGCGCGCTGCTCACCGGCTCGTCGAGCATCCACGCGAGCCTGCGCTGCGCCATCGCCATCGCCGACCGACTCGGACACGAACGCCCCGACTGGGAGCTCTCACTCGGCTCGCTCGCGATCGCCATCGCTCATCGACCCGAGCGCTTCCTCGAGAAGAACCGCTGGGCGATGGACTGGTACTACCCCGTCCTCGGCGGTGTGCTGCGCGGCCACTCGGCGCACGCGCGCCTCGCGGCAAGCTGGGGCGTGTTCGTGGTTCCTGGACGCGGCGTGCGCTGCGTCTCCGATCAGCCGTGGATCACCGCGGCGGAGACGTGCGAGTTCGTGATGGCGCTCGACGCGATCGGGCTCGACGACCGCGCCCGGGAGCTGTTCGAGTGGGTGCAGTTCCTACGCAGCGACAGCGGCGGGTACTGGACCGGGATGAACTTCGACAACGAGCGCTTCGCCGATGACGGCGAGCTGTTCCCGGTCGAGCAGCCCACATGGAACTCGGCTGCCGTCGTGCTGGCCGCAAACGCGCTCGGCGGCACCGGCCCGACCGCCGGTCTCTTCCGGGGCGAGGGCTTGCCCGTCGGTCTCACCCCGCAGGAGCTCATCGACGCCGGCGCGGCGATCGAGTCCGAGTTTGCCGCTCGGCGGCGCAACAGCCGCTAGCGCCGTCGGGGTCAGCGGCGAGCGCGCAGGACCCGCAACGAACCGGTCGTGGACACCGGCTCGAAGCCGTCGGTGACCGCGCGCTTCCACACCTCGTAGGGCGCCTGCCCACCGTCGGCCGGGTCTTCGAACACGTCGTGGAACACGAGCGCACCGCCTGGTGCAACTCGCGGTGACCACGACTCGTAGTCGGCCATCGCTACGTCGAGCGCGTGACCACCATCAATGAAGAGCAGCCCGACTGGCGTGGCCCAATGCGCGGCAACGAGCGCGGATTGGCCGACGACGGCGATCACCACGTCTTCGATACCGGCGTCCTCGATGGTGTGGCGAAAGAACGGCAACGTGTCGATGCGGCCGCTCCGCGGGTCGACGAGGCGTTCGTCGTGGTGCTCCCAGCCCGCCTGGTTCTCTTCGGACCCGCGGTGGTGATCCACGGTGTACAGCACGGTGTTGCGCGCACGGGCCGCGGCGCCGAGGTAGATCGCCGACTTCCCGCAATACGTGCCCACTTCGAGCAACGGTCCGGCCGTGGCCGCGTCGAGCCCGGCTTGATGCAACGCCAGACCTTCGTCGTCGGGCATGAACCCGATCGCGTCGCGCGCGTGCTTGAGGAGCTCGGCGTCCACGCTTACAAGGTCACTTAGAGAACGGGCACTTCGACAT
>SHVJ01000062.1 GCA_009694295.1 Acidimicrobiia bacterium | reverse complement strand
AAGCCGCCGCGCACGCGCAGGTCGCGCACGTTCTCGTTCCGGGTCGCCGACTGCCACGGGTACGCGACCGTGGGTGAGTTCGAAGACGGCCGTCCCGCCGAGGTGTTCCTCAAGGTGGCGAAGCAGGGCTCCACGCTCGCCGGGATCATGGATGCGTTCGCGATTTCGGTGAGTCACGGCCTCCAGTACGGCGTGCCGCTGCAGGCGTTCGTCGACATGTTCACGAACATGCGCTTCGAGCCCGCGGGCATCACCGACGACCCCGACATCCGGTTCGCTTCGAGCCTCGTCGACTACATCTTCCGACGCCTCGCGGTGGAGTACCTCTCCTACGACGAGCGCAAGGACCTCGGCGTGCTCACGATCGACGAGCGCACGGAGCCATCGCTGCCCGGCGTTCAAGAAGCCACGACGGTCACGGAGTCGGGTCTCGACTTGCTGCCGGCGGAGGATCGTGCGCCGTCGCACATCATGGAGCTCCCGATGGCCCCGCCCGAGCCAACGCCGGCGCCCGCACCTGAGGCGCGTCACGAACGCGAGGTCGAGGTCGTGCTCTGTTACAACTGCGGCGACATCATGCAGCGCGCCGGCTCGTGCTTCGCGTGCGGATCCTGCGGTTCCACCACCGGCTGCTCGTAAGTCGCTCGTGCGGTGATGGGCTTACGTCTGTCGGACGTAGCCCTCGCCGCTGAGGAACCGGAGCGTCACGTGCGCTGCGGCGAGCAGGCGGTTGTCGCGGCCGACGTCGAATACTTTGACGTCGACCACGCCGAGTGCCTCTGAGGCCCGCAGCACCGTCCCGGTCGCGCGCAGGGGCCCTTCGCGGCCGGCGGCGAGGTACTGAATCGACGTGGACGCCGTGGCGACGGGTCGACCGGTCGCGCGGGCGATGCTCGACGCGGCAGCCACGTCCACGAGCATCGACACCAGCCCGCCGTGTACGGACCCTGCTGGTCCTCGCATGTCATCAGTCACGTCGATCTCGACGCCGAACGCGCCCTCAACGTCCACGTGTCGATGGGGGAGCTGATCGAGGAACGCACACCCCAGGTTGAATCGGGACTCCTCTTCGGCGGCCATCAGGTCGTCCTGTTCTCGAGGTAGGTGTCGACGGTCTCGCCGATGTAGTCGACGTCATCGTCGTTCATGGCGTGGTTCGACGGCAGCACGAGGCCTTGCTCCATCACGCGGTCGGCGTTCGGGCAGCCGCCGGGCGGGGCTCGGTGGGCGATGCCCTTGAAGGCGGGCTGGCGCAGCGCGTTGCCCGTCCACACCATGCGGGTGTCGATGCCGTGACCTTCCATGTGCTCCTGGAACTCGGAACGGCGCACACCCGACTCGGGACGGATGAGCACCGGGAACATGTGCCATCCGGTGTTCAGCCCTTCGAGTGTGCGTGGGAGCACGAACACGTCGGGATGACGGCTGAGGTGCTCGTACAACCGGGTGAAGTTGCGCTGTCGGGTCGCAAGGAACGTCGGAAGCTTGCGCAGCTGCACGAGGCCGAACGCGGCGCTGACCTCGGAGGGCTCGAAGTTCCAACCGACCTCGTCGAAGATGAAGAGGTTGTCGTACTCGAGCCCGTCCACGTCGGAGAAGAACCGCTTGTCGCCGCGGCGCGAGCCATAGAGCTGCACTTCGGAGCGCCGGCCCCAACGGCGCAGGAGCAGGCAGCGGTCGGCGAGATCGTCGTCGTCGACGCAGACCATGCCGCCTGTCCCCATCGCCGTGATGATGTGCGACAGCGCGAAGCTCGTAACGCTGATGTGCGAACGCGTGCCAGTGGGTGTGCCGCGGAGGGTGGAGCCGAGCGCATCACACGAGTCTTCGACGACCTGGAGGGCGTGCCGGTCGGCGATCTCGCGCACTCGGTCCCAATCGGGCGCGTTCCCGATCAGGTTGGGGAGCAGGATCGCCTTGGTGGCCGGGCCGATCATCGACTCGATGGCGTCGACATCGGCGTTGTACGTGTCGGGCTCCACGTCGACGAACACCGGGACGAGACCAGCCCGCACCATCGGCGCGATGTCGGTGGAGAAGGTGACGGGCGAGGTGATGATCTCGTCGCCGGGGGAGAGGCCGAGCAGTTCGACGGCGAGGTAGAGCGCCGACGAGCCGGAGTTGCACATGATCCCGTGCCGTTTGCCGAAGAGGGCCGCGACCTGCGTCTCCATCTCCCGCATGTTGCGGCCGATGCGGAGTGCAGTCGCGCCGCCCCGGAGCACCTCGACGACGGCGTCGATCTCCTCGTCGTCGTGGACGCTCCCTGCGTATTCGATCCGCCGCACGTGCGCACCCTCTCAGATCGGGTGCCTGCGGGGCTACCGTGTGCGCATGACGATGACCAACGAACACGCACCCACTGCCGTCCACATCGGGAGTGATGAGTTCCCATGGGCCGACATCGGCGACGGCGCCAAGCTCAAGGTGCTCCAGACCAAGGAGCACGAGGGCCTCTGGATCGTCGAGAACATCTTCCAGAACGGGTACGCGGTGCAGACGCACAAGCACACCGGCCCGGTCTGGGGCTACACGCAGTCGGGCGCGTGGAAGTACAAGGAGTCCGACTATGTGAACCGAGCCGGCTCGTTCCTCTACGAGCCGGCCGGCTCGGTGCATACGCTGACCTGCATCGAGGACGAAACCAGGGTGTGGTTCCAGATCTACGGGTCGAACCTCAACCTCGACGCCGACGGCAACATCGAGAGCGTCGTCGACGCCGCCACAGTGCTCGCCGGTTACTACATGCTCCTCGAGGCGCAGGGTCTCCCGCGCCCGAACGTGCTGGTCGACTGAGTGCGGCGTCATATGAACCTTCGACGCCGTCTGGCGGTGAAGCCATTTGTCGTCGTATCCGTCATCGTCGGGTTCGGGCTCGTTGGTCCATCGGCGGCGCTAGCGACTCGGTCGACCGCTGCCACCACGGTCAAGATCACCCTGTTCGAGTACAAGATCAAGCTCAAAGGCAAGGGCGACGAGGTGCCCACTGGTCGCGTGAAGTTCAAGATCAGGAACATCGGTATCGAAGAGCACGAGGTTGTCATCGTGCGCGGCGACGACCCAAAGGCGCTGTCCGCGAAAGACGGCGTTGTGGATGAAGCAGCGATTCCCGATGGGGATCTCGTGGGAGAGAGTGGCGAGATCAAGGCGAAAGGTTCGAAGTCGAAGAGCTTCACTCTCGACCCTGGCAGCTACGTCCTCTTTTGCAACGTTTTGCATGACCACGGCCACGGCGACATGGGTGACATGGACGGCATGGAGCATGGTGCAACGAGCGGCGGCCACTTCGGCGAGGGCATGTATACCGTTATCACGGTTGGGTGAGGAGCACGATGGATGGTCACGGAATCCAACTGCACGACGAGCCGCGCCATGTCGAGATCGCGCTCGACGGGGTGACGCTCGCGTCTACGGACCACGCCGTCGTGCTCGAGGAGACCGGGTTGCCAATGCGGTTCTACCTTCCGCGTCCCGACGTGCACATGGAGCTCCTCGAGCCGACCACCACTGAGACGGTGTGTCCGTTCAAAGGTCAGGCGTCGTACTGGAACGTGCGCGTCGGCGACGCCGAGCACCGCGACCTCGCGTGGAGCTACGAGCAGCCGATTGCCGGAGTCGAGAAGATCGCCGACCTCATCTGCTTCTACGCCGAGCACACCGATGTAAGAGTCGATGGTGTCGCCCAAGCACGCCCCGAGTCACCCTGGTCGAAGATCAAAGCCTGACCGACCGTCGGTGACGGCAGCGTTGGTTCCGGACGAGACCGCCGATCGGCGTCGCGATTGGCTCGTCGTGCTTGCTTCGGTGTGTGCGGTGCTGCTCGTCGCCCTCTACGTGGTGGCCGTGCGCACCAAGTGGGGACAGGACCTCGACGACGCCGCGCTTGATGGGCGTACGACTCGCGGCGTCGTCCTCCGCGCCACTGGTCGGTTACTCGACACGATCAGCGTCACTTCGCTGGCCCTGCTCGGCGGCGCCGCCACTGTGATCGCGGTCGCTCGCCAGCGCGTCCACCTCGCGCTCACCGCCGCGGCGGTCGTGGTCGGAGCGGTCGTGACGAGTGAGGTCCTGAAGCTGCTGGTGTTGGGCCGCCCGGATCTGCTGGGCGGCAACGACCCGCTGTCCACAGCGAGCTACCCGAGCGGACACGCGACGGTCGCGATGTCGCTGGCTGTCGCGTTCACGCTCGTCGTGCCCGCCCGCGTTCGAGGTGTGACCGCGCTCGGCGGGCTCGCGTACGCGTGCCTCATCGGCATCGGGACGGTGACGGCCGGGTGGCATCGCCCGAGCGACGTCTTGGGCGGCTTCCTCGTGGTGATGATATGGACGGGGATCGCCGCGGCTGCGCTCATCCGTTGGCGAGGGGCCACGCCGGAGCGCTTTGTTGGACCGGACATCAACCCGACGATGGCGTGGATGGGCGCGGTGCTGCTCGCGTTGGCCTTCGCCGGCTTCGTGATCGTGTACCTGGCGATCCGCCAGGATCGGCTCGACGCGGTCCGGCTCGACGGCGCGTATGTGGCGTCGCTGGTCGCGATCGTTGGTGTTGGGCTCGTGTTGATGTCGGTGCTCCTGGCGGCGTTGCGTGGGGTCGGTCTCGATCCCCACCGCGAGCAGGTCAGCCGTGCAACATCACGCCCAGGAAGAGCGCGGCCAGCGCGCTGATCCCGGTGAGCGCGCCGAACACTGCGAGGCCGGCCTTCGACTTGGCGCGAGTGTGGAGAAATGCGGTGACGCCGGACACGAGCACGACCGCGAGCTTTACGATCAGCGTCGTTCCGTATTCGCTCGACCAGTTGGGTTCGAGCGCCAAGATGTTCCACACGCCCGTCAGCACGAGCACCGAGAATGCCGGCCACGCGATCGTGTTGAAGCGGCGAGCCACGGTCTTGGGTGCATCGGGTGCGATGGCCCGCAAGCCCGGGACGAGCCCGGCCAACGTGAGCTGACCTCCGACCCACACGGTGGCGGCGAGCACGTGGAGAAAGAGGCGAATTGTCGGCCATCCGATCGGGAGCATGCCGTGACGCTATGTGTGTGCTGCGCCGTACGCACACTCGGGTAACGTCGCTCCGTGGCCGACGAACGCGATATCGAGCGCGCGCTCGTGATCACCGCGCATCCCGACGACGTCGACTTCGGTGCCGCGGGCACGGTTGCCACGTGGACCGATGCCGGCATCGACGTCGCGTACTGCATCGTCACGGATGGCGACGCTGGCGGTCACGACCGGTCGGTGTCGCGACAGGAGATGCGCGAGACCCGTCACGCGGAGCAGACCGCCGCGGCCAAGCACGTCGGCGTCTCTGAGTTGCACTGGCTCGGCTATCCAGATGGTCGCCTCGAATCCACGCTCGATCTGCGCCGCGACATCTCGCGCGTGATCCGCGAGGTCCGCCCGCAGCGTGTGGTCTGCCCGTCGCCGATCCGCAACTTCGAGCGCATCTACGCGAGTCATCCTGATCATCTCGCCGCGGGAGAGGCATCGATCTGCGCGGTCTATCCCGATGCCCGCAACCCGTTCGCGCACCCCGAGTTGCTGGTCGACGGGCTCGAGCCGTGGACCGTCGACGAGGTGTGGGTCATGGCGACCGCCACATCCAACGTCTACGTCGACACCACCGACGTCATCGACCGCAAGCTCGAGGCGCTCCTCAGCCACGTGAGCCAGCACCAAGACCCGTCGATGCTCGACGGCCTCATCCGCGACTGGGGTGCGATGGTCGCCCAGGCCGCCGGCTACCCCCAAGGCCACTACGCCGAAGGCTTCCAGCGAGTCGCGACCACCTGAAAGCGGCTTTTCGGCACGCAGCCGCTCGCTCTGCGAGCGTCAGCGTGCCAAGAACTCCGGACGGGCGTGTCCTAGTGTAAGTGGATGACGCTGCGGATCACTTCGCCGGCCTTCATGGCGTCGAAGCCCTTGTTGATGTCGTCGAGGGGGATCGTGCTCGACACCATGTCGCCGATGTCGAGGCGACCAGTCTCCACGAGCTCCACGAGCTTCGGGAAGTCGCGGCGCACCTGCGCTGATCCGTAGACGCACCCGAGCAGTCGCTTTTCCGTGAGCACGAGCGGGTACGTGGGCAGGCTCACCTGGGCGTCGAAGCGGGGCACGCCAACGGCCACAGCCGTCCCACCTGAGCGCACGCAGTTGAACGCCGCCGTGATGAGTTCGGCCACGCCGATCACCTCGAACGCGTAGTCGGCACCGCGGCCACCGGTGAGTGCTTGCACCTGCGCAACGATGTCGCCGTCGCCCGGATCGACCGCGTCGGTGGCACCGAGCTTGAGCGCGGTGTCGCGCTTCAACGCCACCGTGTCGATCGCGATGATGCGGGCGGCGCCGGCGATCCGCGCGCCCTGGATCACGGCCTGGCCCACGCCGCCGCATCCAATCACAACCACGCTCGAGCCGGGCTGGACCTTCGCGGTGTTGAGCGCCGCCCCGACGCCGGTGGTCACGCCGCAGCCGATGAGCGCGAGCTGTTCGTCGGGGAGGTCGGTGTCGACCTTCACGACCGACATCTGGTCGCACGTCATCGTCTCGGCGAACGTGCCGAGGCCCGTCATCGCGGGGAGCGGGGTGCCGTCGCCGCGAGTGGCCCGCTGGTTCATCATCACCGAGTAGGTGTTCTCGCAGAGGTTCGACTGGTCGCGCAGGCAGAACCAGCAGGTGCCGCACGCGGGGATGAACGACCCAATCACCCGGTCGCCCTTCTTCAGCCCGGTCACTTCGGCGCCGACGAAGTCGATGATGCCAGCACCCTCGTGGCCGAGGATCGCCGGAGGGGGCATTGGCAGCGTGCCGTTGATCACCGAGAGGTCGGAGTGGCAGATCCCGCTCGCGGTGGTCTGCACCACCACGTCACGCGGACCGGGATCCACGGGTGTGACGTCTTCGACGACCAGCGGTCCGTCATTCTCGGTGAAGATCGCGGCTCGCATCGTGGCTCCCCTTCGATGGTTTTTGGCTCGATGGTTGCTGGCTCGATGGTTACTGACTGGCAACTTCAGGTTGGCGACGGCGACGCTATCGCAGCGGCGCTAGGGGAGCGAAGGTGCCGGCCACTCGTGCTGGAGGAGGCCCGGGGTCGGCATCCCTTCCCACGCAACGATCTGGCCCGGGAGGCCGTCGGTTGCGAAGAGGGTGCGCAGGCCTTCGCCGCCGAAGCAGCAGTTGGTGACGAGGCCCTTGCCCGGGATCTGGAGGAAGTCGACCTCCGTGCCGTCGTGCTCGAACACTCGGATCCCGTGGTCGATCGTGACTGCCACGTAGAAGCGGCCGTCGACGTCGACGCAGAAGCCGTCGCCCGTTCGCTCGCCGATCACCTCGACCACCCATTCGCGCCCGCCGTCGGGGAGCAGCCGCTGAAGACCCATCATCTCGACCACGACGGGCGTGCCGTCGGGTTCGAGCGCGATGCCGTTGCAGTACGTGAACCCGTCGAAGGCGACGCGCGACGCGCCGTCGGGCGTCATCGTGTGCACCCGCCCGGTGACGCCGGGCGGTGGTGGGTAGTGCGGGGGATCGGTGAACCACACGGTGCCGTCGGCCGCAACGACGAGGTCGTTCGGTGCGAGGAACCCATCGTCGAGCAGGTACGTCACCTCGCCGTTCGCATCGACGCGTTGCAACCCGGGAGTGATCGGTCGGTACTCGGGCATCGGTTCGATCCGCAGACCGGTTGTCGAGTAGTCGACGCCACCGTTCTGCGTGACGAGGAAGCCACCGTCGCTCGCGTACACCGCGGCATTGGCCCCACCGCCGACCGTCGCGACGGGATCGACGCGTCCGGTATCCAAATGCACACGCACAACCGCGCCGTTGGCAACGCTCGTGCACACCAACGTGCCATCGGCGCACCACGTCGGTCCCTCGGCGAAGAGGATCCCCGTCGCAACGATCTCCGGTGTCGGGCTCAAGAATTCGGCAGGTTAGCGGTGGTGGTCGTTAGCCTCCGACGATGGGCACTACGGGTGAAGCGAGGTGACGCGATTGCTGCTTGTCCGTCACGGTCAGTCCACCTGGAATGCCGAAGGGCGCTGGCAGGGTCACTCCGATCCGCCGCTCTCACCGCTTGGCGAGCGCCAGGCGCGGGCCGCGGGCCCCGCCGTCGCCAAACTCGGTCTGACCGCGGTGTTCAGCTCGGATCTACTGCGCGCTCGTCAGACCGCTGAGCTCCTCGCGCCTCCCGGGCTCACGCCCGCCGTTGTGCCGCCGCTGCGCGAGCGCAACGTGGGTGAATGGGAGGGCCTGACGCGTACCGAGATCGATGCCCAGTTCCCGGGGATGCGCGATGCCCACGAAAGCCCGCCTGGGTTCGAGACCGACGAGTCGCTCATGGCGCGAGTGCTCCCCGCGCTCGACGGGATCATCAGTGAGCTCCCCGATGATGCCGTCGCGCTGATCGCAACCCACGGCGGCGTCATCCGCACCCTTGAGCGCCACCTCGGCACACCACCGCCACCGGTCCCAAACCTGGGGGGTCGTTGGTTGATCGCCGTGCGCAACACGCTCGAGCTGGGCGACCGCGAAGTGCTCGTCGACCCTGAGGACGCCGCGCTCACGATGCCTGAAGCTGAGTGAAAGGCCCTGCCGGACCGCAAGTAGAATGATCGGTCCCCCAGAGGCAGGAACCGGCACTTGTCCCACCCTGAGTTGGCGTCGGAACAGCAGTATGTCGACGCCGCGTATGCCCGTCTCGATGCCATGCGCGATGCCGCCCGGCGCGTCGCCGAAGGCTTCTCGGGCATGGGTGCGGGCGGTACCCACCAGGCCCGGCTGGAGCGCGACGCCGCCTACGACGTGACCCGGCGCCGCCTCGCGGCCCTCGACATCGGCGAGGCCCCGTTGTGCTTCGGACGAGTCGATCTCCATCCCAATGCCGCCAAGGCGCCCCGGGCGCACTCGGGCAATGGCGCCAACGGTGAGGGCGCGTCCATCTCCTTGACGAGCGTCGACTCGAACGGCGCACCGATCTACTACGTCGGGCGACTCTCGGTTACCGACGACGAGCAAGTACCCCTCGTGGTCGACTGGCGCGCGCCGGTCGCCGAACCCTTTTACCGGGCGACGGCCGTGGAGCCGATGGGGGTGGCTCGGCGCCGCCACTTTCTCACGAAGGCCGGCCACGGCCGCGAGCTCGTGGGCCTCGACGACGAAGTGTTCGATAGTGACGTGGTCGAGGCGTCGGGCATGACGGTGATCGGCGAGGGCGCGCTGCTCGTGGCGCTCGAGCGGTCGCGCACCGGGCGCATGCACGACATCGTCGCCACCATTCAGGCCGAGCAGGACGAAGCCATCCGCGCCGCCCTCCAAGGCGTGCTGGTGGTCGCGGGTGGTGCGGGAACCGGCAAGACCGCCGTCGCACTCCACCGCGCCGCATACCTCCTCTACACGTACCGCCGGCAGCTCGCCACGCAAGGCATTCTGCTCGTCGGTCCGAGCACGATCTTCCTGCGCTACATCGACCAGGTGCTCCCGTCGCTCGGTGAGGACGACGTGCAACTCGCCACCCCGGCCGGGCTCAAGCCCACGTACCGCGTGCGCGGCACCGACGACGTCGCGGTCGCGGCGATGAAGGGTGAAGCCCGCATGGCCACGGTCGTGGCCCGGGCATTGCGCGACCGGGAACACCCGCTGGCGCGCGAGATGGTGGTCGCGGTCGACGGTAACCGCCTCCGGCTGCGACGCGGCGCGTCGGCGCGCATCGTGGAGCGCACACGACGGGCCCGAGGCACGCACAACGAGAAGCGGTCGCGCGTCGTGCGCGCCGTTGTCGATTCGCTGGTCGAGCAGTACCGGCGCGCGTTGGGTGTAACCGCGCCCACCGACGACCCCGAATGGGAGCGCGAGCTGTACTCGCGCCTTCGCCGTCTCCCTGAGGTGAAGGCCGCGCTCGATCGCATGTGGCCGGTACTCACGGGTGGCGAGCTCATCCACGACCTCTACTCCTTCCCCGCGCTCATTCATTCCGCGGCCGATGGTGTGCTCACGCGCGACGAGCAGGAGGGGCTGCACCGACCGCGCTCCGAGACCGTGCGTGATGTGCCATGGACCGAGGGCGATCTTGGGCTGATCGATGAAGCCGATGCACTCCTCGGATCGCCCGAATCGGCCCTCCCGCGTCGGCGCGGCCGTCGCCGCAACGGTGATGAAGCCGGCGACCGCGTGGTGGCCGAACTGGGTGTCGGAGGGTTCCTCACGGGCGCCGAGGTGGCTCGGCGCTATGCGGGTGATGCCCCTCGAGAGTCGACGAACGACGACGAGCCCCGCACGTTCGGGCACGTCCTCGTCGACGAGGCCCAGGATCTCTCGCCGATGCAGTGGCGGATGCTTGCCCGCCGGTGTCCAACTGGGTCGATGACGTTGGTTGGCGACTTCGGCCAGTCGAGCCGGGCCGGCGCGGCCAACAGCTGGGATGAGGTGCTCGCGCTGCTCCCACGACGAGTCCCGCCGCGCGTCGTCACCCTCACGGTCAACTACCGCACGCCGTCCGAGATCATGGATGTTGCCCATCACGTGCTCGCGGTAGGCGCTCCCGATGTTCCGCCCACGCAAGCGGTGCGCAGCACGGGCGAATGGCCGCGCTTCGAGCACGTCGACGCCGAGAGCCTGATCGAGCGCGCAGCCGCGGCCGCTCGCGAGGTGGTGGGCGACGGCACCGTCGCGGTCGTGGCCGCGGCGCACGAACACGGCGCGCTGGTCGAGGCGTTGGCCGACGTGGGTGCCGTCGCCGACTCGGTGGAAGCGCTCGACGCCGCGATCGCCGTCCTCACGCCCATCGAAGCCAAGGGGCTCGAGTTCGACCACGTCGTCGTCGTGGAGCCGAGCGCGCTCACCGACAGTGACGGCGCCGGCATGCGTCTCCTCTACGTAACGCTCACGAGGGCCACGCGGCGTCTCGTGGTCGTGCATGCCGAACCGCTCCCCGCGCCGCTCGCTGCCGCGGCGACCACCGTTCCCGATGCCCCGGTCCCCACCACGTAGATCGGACCCCACCATGACCATGAGCACCGACGTCGACCGGACTGCTTCCGATGTTGCCTGGGATCTCGAAGGACTCGTTGACGGGAAGGGCGCGGCGGGTGTCGATGCCCTGCTCGACGCGGCTGGGGCGCGAGCCGACGAGATCGCGGCGAGCTTCCGCAACCGCGTGGCCGAGCTTGACGGCCCAGAGCTCGCTGAGCTGATGCACGGCGTCGCCGACGTGGCCGAGAAGATCGGGCTGGCCGGCTCGTACACCGGGTTGCGCTTCGCGGTCGACACCGCCGATCCCGCGATTGGTGCGCTCATGGCGCGCACCGAGGAGCGTGCGACCGCGATCGGCAACGAGCTGATCTTCGTGGAGCTTGAGTGGGCCGCGCTTCCCGACGAGCACGTCGAGCCGCTGCTCGTCGATCCTGCACTCGACTTCTGCCGGTACCACCTCGCATCGTCGCGTCGCTATCGCCCGCACCTGTTGAGCGAACCCGAGGAGCGCATCCTCAACGACAAGGGCGTCACCGGTCGCAACGCCTGGGGCCGCTTGTTCAACGAGCTCACGTCGGCGATCACCGTCGAGGTGCAAGGCGAGAGCGTCGGACTCGAAGAGGGGCTGTCGCGCTTGATGTCGCACGACCGCGATGTCCGTCGCGCCGCCGCCGTTGGCGTGAGCGCGGGCCTCGAGCCCGGGTTGCGCACGCGGGCGTTCATCTTCAACACGCTGCTCGCCGACAAGTCCACCGACGACCGCCTGCGTCACTACGACAACTGGCTCGCGAGCCGCAACCTCGACAACGAGGCGAACGATGAGTCGGTACAGGCGCTCATCGAGGCCGTGGTCAACCGCTACGACATCCCGCAGCGCTGGTACGCGCTCAAGGCGAAGCTCCTCGGACTCGACAAGCTCGCCGACTACGACCGCAGCGCGTCGATCGGAGACGCCGAGGCGTCGTTCGGGTGGTCGCACGCCAAGGAGCTCGTGCTCGACGCGTACGGGTCGTTCTCGCCCGAGATCGCCGGGATCGTTCGGCAGTTCTTCGACGACTCCTGGATCGACGCGCCGGTTCGACCGGGCAAGCGCCCCGGTGCGTTCTGCGCGTACACCGTGCCCTCGCACCACCCGTACCTCTTGCTGAACTGGACGGCGCGACGGCGCGACGTACTCACACTCGCCCACGAGCTCGGGCACGGCGTGCACGCGTACCTCGCACGTGGTCAGAGCGTCTTCCACCAGTCCACGCCGCTCACGCTGGCCGAGACCGCTTCGGTCTTCGGGGAGACGGTCACGTTCGGTCGGTTGCTCGAAGAGACCACCGATCCCGCGGCTCGCCTGGAGCTCATCGCGGAGAGTCTCGAGGGTCAGATCGCCACAGTGTTCCGCCAGACCGCGATGAACCGCTTCGAAAATGCGGTACACACCGAGCGGCGCGAGCAGGGCGAGCTCAGCACCGATCGCTTCGGTGAGTTGTGGTTCGACACGCAGACAGAGATGCTCGGCGACGCCGTCGAGATCACCGACGGGTATCGCAACTGGTGGTCGTACGTGCCGCACTTCATCGGCACACCGGGTTACGTGTACGCGTACTCCTACGGTCAGCTCCTCGCGCTCAGCGTGTATCGCCAGTACGAAGAGCGCGGCGCCGAGTTCGTCCCCGCATATCTCGACCTGCTCTCACGTGGCGGCTCCGCGCCACCGGAAGAGCTCGGCAAGGTGGTGGGCGTCGACCTCGCCGACCCCGGGTTCTGGGACGGCGGGCTCACGATCATCCAGGAACAGCTCGAAGCCGCCGAAGCCGCGGCCAAGGCCGCCGGGAGGCTCTGAACCTTCTTGGGTAAGAAACGGGTGCTGGGACCCCGCGTTCTTACCCGAGAACGGGAAGATTAGAGCCGGGCGAGCTCGTCGCGGAGCTGGTCGAGGCCCATGGGGCCGAGTTCCAGGGCACGTGAGTGGAACGCCTTGAGATCGAAGTCGGCGCCGGCGCGTGAGCGGGCCGCGTCGCGGCCCTCGAGCCAGACCCGTTCCCCGACCTTGTACGAGATGGCCTGACCGGGCCAGCCGAGGTAGCGATCGACCTCGCTGGTCATGAACTCCTCGTCGTAGTGGCTGCGCTCCACCATGAAGGGGAGCGCGAGCTCGGGCGTCCACCGCTCTCCGGGGTGGAAGCGATCGGTCTTCGGGATCTCGAGCTCGAGGTGCAAGCCGATGTCGACGATGACGCGCACGGCGCGCATCGCCTGCGCCCGAAGCATCCCGAGTTCGAACGCGGCGTCGTCGAGGTAGCCAAGCTCGCCCATCAGGCGCTCGCCGTACAGCGCCCATCCTTCGGCGTGCCCTGAGTTCGTGGCGAGCGTGCGTTGGAACCGGTTGAGCCGATCGGTCAGGTAGCGCGTCATCGCGATCTGGAGGTGATGGCCGGGAACGGCTTCGTGGTAGCAGGTCGACACCTCGCCCCACGTCGGGAAGCTGGTGCGACCTTGCGTCGGGTACCAGGTGCGTCCGGGACGGGAAAGATCCTCCGACGGTCCGGTGTAGTACATCGCCGCGGCGCCACCGGGCGGAGCGATCATCGCCTCGCAGCGCTTGATCGCGTCGGGGATGTCGAAGTGCGCGCCGTCCATGTCGCTGATCGTGCGGTCGATGAGCTCTTGCAGCCACCCACGAAGCGCGTCCTCACCCTCGATGGTGCGGGTGGCGTCGTGCTCGAGGTGCTCAATAACGGTCGGCAACGGCTCGCCCGGAAGGATGCGCTCGGCGGCCATGCCCATGGCGTGCTCGATGCGAGCGAGCTCGTCCCAGCCCCAGGTGTAGGTCTCGTTGAGGTCGAGTTCGGTGCCGTTGAAGACGCGTGCCCAAAGGGCGTAGCGGTCGGCCCCGACGGCGTCCTTCTCCGACGCCTTCGGCAGGTACTCATCCACGAGGAAGCGTCCGAGCGCGCTGTACGACTCGGTGGCGCGCGTCGCGCAGTCGCTGAGACGGGCGCGCAGCGCAGGCTCGTCAATACCTGCCGCGTTGTACTCATCGACGAGCGTGAGGAAGAAGGCCTTGTGTGAGTCGTGACGTCCGGCCCACGTATCGGCTTGCTTGGCGCACGCCAGAACCTGCCGTCGCGCCGCGACCAGGCCCTCGCGGATGCCTTCGCGCAGGGTGGCAATGAGCGTGTCGAGCGCGTGGGGCACGGCTGCGGCGCGCGCCGCGATTGTCTCCCAATCGTCTGCGTTCTCCCGCGGCAGGAGATCGAAGCAGATCCGCACATCCGAGACCGGGCTGCCGATGATTCGCAGTGGACGCAGCTCTTCGCCGGCTTCGGCGACGTCGATGGTCGCTTCGAGGTGGTGACGCAGCACGTCGGCTGCGATGCGATCGTCGTCGTCCGCGAGAGTCGCGCCCTGGAGGTCGCGGAGCACCGTGCGGGCGTGCAGTCGACGTTCTTCCACGGCTTCGGGGGAGTAGTCGGTGAGCTCGGCGTCGTGGCCAGGGATGCCTTCGAACGTAGCGGTGACCGGATCCAGCGCGGCGAAGCGCTCGACGAAGGCGTCCGAGATCGCGTTCACCTGAGTGCTCATGGGCCCGGGAATCATGGCTCGGCGAGCATAGGGTGTC
>SHVJ01000061.1 GCA_009694295.1 Acidimicrobiia bacterium | reverse complement strand
CATCGTGCCGTCGATCTCTTTCGTCGCCATTGATCTCCCGGGCTCTGGACCGCCGCTGGCGATCCGTGCATACAGTGATCCTGCCTGAACGACGGGGGATCCGCCATGACAAGCACGCTGGTGGTCGACGCCGACACCCACCTCACCGAACGCCACGACCTCTGGACCAGCCGCGCACCCGCGGGTTTGAAGGACCGCATGCCGCACGTCGAGGTGCTCGACGGGCTTGGCCCGATGTGGGTGGTCGAAGGCGCGGAGATCGGTCGCGCCGGCGCGGGTGGCGTGGTCGACAAGGACAACCACAAGGGCCGTTCGTTCGAAGCGCTCTACGAATGGACCATCGAACGGGTGCACGAGGCGGCGTACGACCCGATCAAGCGCCTGGCGATGATGGACGAGGCCGGCGTGCACGCGCAGATCATCTTCCCGAACACCGTGGGTCTCGGCGGACAGAACCTCGCGCACGCCATTCCCGACCCCGCACACCGACTGCTCTGCGTGCAGATCTACAACGACTCGAACGCTGAGATGCAGGAATGGTCGGGCAACCGGCTCGTGCCCATGGCCGTCATGCCCGCATGGGATGTCGACGCGTGCGTGGCCGAAGCGCAGCGTGCGAGCGCCGCGGGCATGCGCGGTGTCAACCTCACGTCCGACCCGCAGGACCAGGGCGCGCCCGACCTCGCCAACCGCGCGTGGGATCCGCTGTGGGAGGCGTGCGCCGGGCTCGGCTTGCCGGTGCACTTCCACATCGGCGCGAGCCTCACCACGATGACGTACTTCGACAACTACCCCTGGCCATCGCACGACGACGACACAAAGCTCGCCATCGGCGGCACGTTGCTGTTCATCGGCAACGGCCGTGTGGTGGTCAACATCATCTGCTCGGGGATGCTCGAGCGCCACCCGTTGCTCAAGGTCGTGTCGGTCGAGAGCGGCGCCGGCTGGGTGCCGTTCATCCTCGAGGCGCTCGACTACGAGATGTCCGAGAACGCGCCGAAGCTTCGGAACGAGACGCTGTCGATGAGCCCGTCGGAGTACTTCAAGCGCCAGATCTACGCCACGATGTGGTTCGAGCGCACCGACCTGCCGTCGCTGGTCAAGGCGGTCGGTGAAGACAACATCTTGTTCGAGACCGACTTTCCCCACCCCACCTGCCTGTACCCCGACCCGCTCACCTCCGCGCACGAGAACATGCGCGAGCTGACCGAGACGACGCGCAACAAGATCCTGGGTGGCAACGCCGCAGCGCTCTACCGCCTCTAAGTGTGTCGATGGACTTCCTGCGCACACCCGATGCCCGCTTCGACGGGCTCCCCGGCTTCCCGTTCGCGCCCAACTACGTGGAGGTGCCGAGCGGCGACGGCGGGGAGCTACGGATCCACTACCTCGACGAGGGCCCGCCCGACGCGCCGCCTGTCCTCTTGATGCACGGCGAGCCGTCGTGGTGCTTCCTGTACCGGAAGATGATCCCGGTGCTCGTCGACGCGGGTTTGCGAGCCGTCGCGCCTGACCTCGTCGGCTTCGGTCGATCCGACAAGCCGGCGGCACGCGCCGACTACACGTACCAGCGCCACGTCAACTGGATGGCGGCGTGGCTCGAGGCGATCGATCTGCGCGACGCCACGCTCGTCGGACAGGACTGGGGTGGGCTCATCGGCCTGCGCCTGCTCGCCGAGCACACCGACCGGTTCGCCCGGGCGGTGGCGGCCAACACGTTCCTGCCCACCGGCGATCGCCACCCCGGCGACGCGTTCCTCGCGTGGCAGAAGTTCTCGCGGGAGACGCCAGACTTCCCCGTGGGCAACATCGTCAACGGCGGGTGCACGTCCGATCTCGCCCCCCAGGTGATCGCGGCGTACGACGCTCCGTTCCCTGACGAGTCCTATAAGGAGGGTGCACGGCAGTTTCCCCCGCTGGTGCCGTCGACGCCCGACGATCCCGCCTCTGACGCAAACCGCGCCGCGTGGGACGTGCTGCGAACCTTTACCAAGCCGTTCCTCTGCGCGTTTAGCGACAAGGACCCGATCACCGGCGGGGCCGACCGGATGCTGCGCGACGAGATCCCGGGGTGCGAGGGCCAACCGCACACGACGATCGAAGGCGGCGGCCACTTCCTCCAGGAAGACCGCGGCGAGCAACTCGCCCAGGTGATCGTGGAGTTCGTGCGATCGAACGGCAAGCCTGGCGGCTGATTTCAACCTCCGCACTCAAGATTCGGGGCCCGATGTGCCGATGCTGAGGGCATGACTTCACCTGTGACCAAGTGGTTCCTCCCTGCCATTGCCACGCTTGCGGTCGTCGGTGGCACGATGGTTGGGGCCGGTGCCCTCGATGGCGCCGACCCGGTGCTTGACGAGCCCGTCACCACCACGACCGACGTGACCACCCCCACCCACGTTCCCGACGACGGCGCTCCCTCAGCCAGTGATCCCGCGGACGACGAGACCGACGGCGACAGCGGTGATCGCTCCTGGGGGCCCGAATGTGGTGACGGTGAGCCGACCAGCCACGGCCAGTTCGTGTCGGGATCCGAGCACGGCGGCGCGGCCCGCAGCGAGGCCGCACACTCATCGTGCGGCAAGCCGATCGAGGACGGCACCGAGGTGGGTGACGAGGACGGCACCGAGGTGGGTGACGACGACGGCACCGAGGTGGATGACGACGACGGCACCGAGGTGGATGACGACGACGGCACCGAGGTGGATGACGACGACGGCACCGAGGTGGATGACGACGACGGCACCGAGGTGGATGACGACGACGACGCACCCGGCCACAGTGAGGGCCACGGCCCGCACTGAGCTGCTATTCGGCGGCGCCGAGACCCGCCATCGCGCGGAAGTCCTCGGTGGTGTTCGCGTGCGGGAACGGGGTGTTCGGCACCGCGATGCCGAGGGCGTCGCACAGTGGCTCCCACCCATCGCCGGGCTGCCACTCGACGAGTCGGTCGGCGGGCACGCCGGCGCGCACCGCGGCGTTGTGCGCAACGTAAGCAGCTTTGGCTCCGGTTTCGTCGCGCCAGTCGACGGTGAAGCGCTCGAACATCGCGTGGACCATCCGCTGCTGCGGCCCGAAGAGCGGATCGTCGGGCGGCGCAGCCCGGGCCATCTCGAAGATCGTGGCGTTGGCGCTCTTCCACCACGCATCGACGGGTCGAGTGGAGAGCAGCACGGGCGCGTCGGGGTACGCGTCGGAGATCTCGCGCCAGAACGCGCACATCGGCCAGTCGACGCCCGCCTCGTAACTCGCGAACAGTTCGTCCCAGTCGGGAAGGTTGCCGTCGATCGCCGCGTGCCAGACCGGGATGTGCGCGGGATGTCCGATCACTTCAAGCATGTGGTAACAGGGCGCGCCTAACAGCTCCTGGAGCGCGAGCTGTTAGGAGTTCGTGCCCGTGCGCCCGAGTCCGGCGCCGACGATCTTCAGTCCCATGGCGCGCAGGTTACCGAGCGGTAGGCGTGAAACGTACCGGCATCGTCGTGAGTGCGCCGAGGAACGTGGGGAGCGGGTCGCTCGTCGCGAGCTCGAGATCGGGGAGCCGCGCCAGCACGCGGCTGACCATGGTCGAGATCTCAATGCGGGCGAGGCTCGCGCCCAGGCAGAAGTGCGCACCGAAGCCGAATGCGAGGTGGTCGTTCGGCGTGCGGTGAATGTCGAAGCGCTCCGGCGCTTTGAACTGCGCGTCGTCATAGTTCGCCGACTCGTAGAGCAGCAACGCCTTGTCGCCGAAGTGCAACGTCGCGCCACCGAGCTCCACATCGCGGGTGACGGTGCGGTGCATGTTCTTGATCGGCGACACCCAGCGCAGCATCTCCTCGATTGCGGTCGGGAGGAGCGCCGGATCCGCCGCCAGCTCGGCGCGCTGGTCGGGATGACGCAAGAGCTGCTCGGTGCCGCCGCTCGTCACGTGGCGTGTCGTCTCGTCGCCGCCCACCAGAAGGAGCAGCGACTCCATCACGATCTCGTGGTCGTCGAGCCGGTCGCCGTCGACCTCGGCATGCACCAAGACGCTCACGAGGTCGTCGGTGGGCTCGCCGCGCCGCGCGTCGATCATCGCCCGTGCGTAGGCATCGAACTCGCCGAAGGCGACGGCCGCGGCTTGCATGCGCTCGGGTTCGCCGCTGAGCGACCCGAGCATGTCGTCGGACCAGTGGAGAAGATCGTCGCGGTCTTCGGGCGGCACGCCGAGCATGTCGCCGATCACGATCATCGGCAGCGGCGCCGCCAGCTCGGTGACGAACTCACACTCGCCCCGCTCACACACCGCATCGATGAGACCGTCGCAGATCGTGAGGAGGTGCTCCTCGTGGGCCCTCACCCGCGCCGGTGTGAACCCCTTGCTCACGAGCTTGCGCCGCTTGTGGTGCTCAGGATTGTCCAGGTCGATCATCCATGGCAGCGGCCCGGTGTTGGGGCGGCTCCCACCCGCGTTCGAGAAGGTGATGGAGTCGCGTCCGGCGGCGAGCACGCCGTCGTAGGAAGCGATGCCCCACATGCCGTTCTTCTCGTCGAAGTGCACGGGCGCGTTGGCCCGCATCCACATATGTGCAGCCTTGCCCGTCTCGCCGAAGAAGTCGCCCGAGAGGAGATCGATCTCGGGGCGGCCCACACACCGACCGTAGTCAGACCTCCACTTCGGGTGTAGGTTGATGCCAGGTCATCCGCACCCGATCGGGTGCGAGAGTCGAGTGAGCTGCTCCGGTCCCCGGTGGCCCCTCTGCGCACGAGAGGCACGCCATGACCACCGACCTCACCCCCGGGAGGCGGATACTCCCCCGCATTGCCCTTCCTCGCGCTCGCCAGCTCCAGCAGACTGACCCCCGCTCGCAGCAGGAGCTCATGCACGAGCTCTCGCACCGGCCACCCGCCCGTCGTGGTCCCGCGCTCCGGCCCGGAACCCGGATCGTGCGGCCGTCACTGACTCGGCGTCAGCGCAACCGATGATGCCGCGCCTGATGGCCGGCGAGTTCCAGCGCCAACTGGTGCTCGTGCTCTTGGGCTTGACGATCTTCGTGGTCCTCATTGTTGGGCTCACCGGAAGCTTCTTCTTGTGAGCGCCGATCGCGAGCCCTGCCAGAAGAAGGGTTGCTTCGCCACGTTTGAAGCAGCCGCCGCGCGCGCCGACGAGACCCGGCACTGCAACCGCGGCGGCCCTGACGGTGGTCACGCACACCGTTGGGATCTCACGGCGTGGAAGATGGTCACCAACACCATGGAGCACGACCGCAGCTGATCGGTCGCGGTACCTGCCGTCCGACAGTCAGTGCGGTTCCAGGGGCCAGGCCCGAACAAGTGACAGTGTGTCTGGCTACGCCGTTGATCGGCCTTCCGCGGCGCGTCGCTGGAGGGCAATGACTTGCTCGCGTTCGAGCTTGATGAACTTGCCGATCGCTTCGACGGTCACCTTGTCGTCCTGGAGCGCGCGACCGGCCGCGGTGGTGACGCGGCCCTTGCGCCCCTCTACCCACGCCTCGAAGCGGGTCTCGGTGTGCAGCAGCGTGGGCTTGCGGTAGTTGATCGTGAGCTCCACGGTCGGTCCGGCCGCGTCGTCCAAGAGGTTCGCCGCGGTGAGCACCATGTCGAACACGCCCGCGAGCACCCCGCCATGCACACAGCCCGGCGGCCCCTCGTACGGCGTGGTGAACGTGACGATGCCGATGGCCTTCGGGTGTTCGTTGTGCATCTCGACCGGAATCGCGAGCGGGTTGTAGCGACCATGCACCACGTCGTACGGCATCCCATCGAACGCACCATGCGCGGGCCGATCGGGGCCGAGGCGCGGCGGCACCGGGTTGGGAACGTGCGCCGAGATCCGGTCGGCCACCGCCGACAGCTCGGCAGTGAGCGCCACGGTGTCGGACGCGTCGGCGGTGTTGGTGACGGTCAGCCCAATGAGGCGTCGCACCACGTCGGTGAGCGCGCGCAACTCGCGTTCGCGCCCCGACACGGACGGGTGGTTGCACGGGAGGATGTCGTCGTTCGCGTTTGCCTTCGTGTCGGTCACGGGCGGAGTTTGGCCTCTCGCGGCGGGCGCGGCACAAACGGGCTGGTGCGCGCCACGTACTCGGTGTAGCCGGGTCGGCGCTTGTGCATCGATCGCTCGAGCAGCGTGACACCCGAGACGCGTCGCAGCAGCACCGTCATTACCACCGCGCCGACGATGCCAATCGCACCGAGGCCGCTCTCGGCTGCGACGAGTGCGATGCCCCACCACACGCACGCGTCACCGAAGTAGTTGGGGTGGCGCGTGTAGCGCCACAGGCCGCGGTCCATCACCTGGCCCCTGTTCGCGGGATCGGCTTTGAATCGTGCGAGCTGCGCGTCGCCGACGGTTTCGAAAACGAGGCCGACTGCCCAGAGCGCCGCGCCCACGCCGGCCAGCACGCCAACGCCCGGCGTCTTGGGAACCTGACCGAGCGTGACCGGGAGCGCGACAACCCACATGAGCGCGGCTTGCACACCAAAGACGGTGCCAAGGCTCACCCACGCGAAACGCGCGCCATGGCGTTTGCGCATCGACTGGTAGCGGAAATCTTCGCCGTGCCCCCAGTTGCGCCACGTGAGGTAGATGCTGAGGCGTAGTCCCCACAGCGCGGTCATCCCGAAGAGGAACCACTGGCGGGTGGCGTTTCCCTCCACGGTGTGTGCCACGGCAAGCGCCGCGACGACGAACCCGAAGCCCCATACGCGGTCGACGAGCGATGCGTCGCGCCGCACCAGGCTGGCCACCCACGTGAGCACCATCACCACGACGACCGCGCCCGCGGCTGTGACGAGCGCGGTGACGGTGTCGCTCACGCTGGATCAGATGTTGGTGGGTCGGGCGCGGCGTTCGGATCGGTCATGCCCGCCGCGACGAGTGCCGCGTCGACTTCGCGGTCGAGCCCGAGCCAGGTGTCGTCGAGCCACTGCGTGAACGCGTCGCCCGTCGGTACCTCGGCGCGCGGGATGCGGCGTGCGACGTAGCGAATCGTGCGGCCCGAGAACGTCGGCACCCCACGCACGATGCCGCCGAAGGTGTCCATGCCCTCGAGGCCGATATGCCATGCCACCACCACGTCGGCGTCGGGCGCGCCCGCGAGCATCGCGGCCGAACCCGCCGGACGCGGCGGCATGAGGTGACGCAACGCCCTGAGCCGCTCGGCCCGCGCGGGGTCGCGTTCGGCGATCTTGGCGAGCGCGCGGGCACGCTTCACCGGGTTGGCGCGCGTGCCCTCGGCAAAGATCACGCCGGCCACACCCGGCCCCATCCCGGTGGTCATCTTCTGCAGTGCCTCGAGCTCGGCTTCAGGGTCTTCGGCATTGCGGTCCACGAAGTGGTTCGGCATGCGGTTGCCGGCCACGTCGAGGCACGGGTCAACGAGCAATTCGCGCTTGAGCACCGTGCGGGCCTGCAAGCCAGCCGGTCCGATCACCATCCACACCGAGAGGACGGAGTCGACGAGGCTCGCGTGCCGCGGCAGCACGATCACCGGCGACGGGTCGTACGCGTCGAGGCCTTCCACCTCAACGCGCAGCCCGGCTATGACGCGCAGCGCGTTCAGGATGCAGGTAGCCCACCAGCACTGAATCTTGGTCATATGCGCCACGCTGCCGGCTCGGCCCGTCAGCCAGGCGAACGTCAGGCGCACGAGCGAGGCGATCTCGATCCACGCCCAGCACACCCCGAACAACAGCAGGCGCGTGATGGGCAGCCGTCGCGGCGCGCGCACCAGGTCGTACACGAGCACGACCGGAAGCCAGATCGGCACGAGCACGAGAAGTGCCAATCCCACGAGGATCAGCACGGGGACCGAGATGAGTCGGCGACGGATCGTCACCAGCCGCGATCCGTCAGGAGACATGTCGAGAACCTAGCCAGTGGCCGCGCCCAAGTACCGCCGCTCGTATTCGTCGGCGAGTGCCCGCAGGCTCGCGCCGCCGTCGCCCTGGTACGACGGCCCATGCATCACCGCGAGCACCTTGGGCTCGAGGTCGGCCAGTCGCCGCATCGTGGCGGGGGTGGATGGCGTGATCGAGGTGGCGTGGAACATATCTTCGGCTTCGATCGCCGGCTCGATGGGGTCGTCCGTGCTGAGCGCAGGCGATCCGTCGCCGAGGCTAGAGAACAGGTCGCCGCAGAGCAGTGTGCCCGTCGTCTCCTCGTAGAGCAGGTGCGACTCCCAGTTGTGCGGCACGTGTGGCGTGTCGATGTTGCGCACCCGCTTACCGCCGAGGTCCATCACCTCGCCGTCACCGCGAGCACCTTGGGCTCGAGGTCGGCCAGGTCGTTGATCGACACCTCGCAGCCGAGCCCGCCGTGGGCAACCTGCGCGTTCGGCGCGGCCTGAAGAAAGAGGTTCATCGAACCGCACTCGTCGGCTTCCACGTGACCGAACGTGATCCAGCGAAGCCGGTCGAGCGGCACGATCTTGCTCACCGCGTCCGACACCAACGGGAACATCCCGCGCGGCCCAGTGTGGAACAGCAACGACTCGTCGGCCTTCACCACGAACTGGTTCATCGAGAAGCCCTTCGGCGGCATCGGCACCGGCGTGGAGATGCGGAAGATCCCGTCGGCAATCTCAGTAGTGGTGGTGTCCAACGTCGTGGTCCTTTCGATCGTGCCTTGAGCCCGTGAAGACCACCGTATCTACACGGTGTGCACGTCGACAAGGGCTTCCAGCCCAGCGAAATCCTCAGGGTTTCGGGTGAACAACGGCAGGTCGGCGGCGAGCGCGCTGGCAGCAAGGAGGAGGTCGACCGATCGGCGACCTCGCGTCTTTCGGCCAGCGGCCGCAACTGCGGCATACACGCGCCCGTACGCGCGGGCAGACGCGTCGTCGAAGGCGAGTGGGTCGAAGGTGGCCTCGGTCCGTTGCAGACGGTCCTGGCGGCGGGCTCGTTCCTCGGGGTCGTCGGTGGCGTGGGGGCCGGCTGCGAGCTCGGCCAGGGTGATCGCCGAGACCACGAGCTCTTCGGGAAGGTCGGACGGGTCGAGGTGATCGAGGTCGATGACGACGCTGGTGTCGACGATGCCTCGCGCAACTCGCTCAGGCACGGGGTGTCACGTCGTCGTCGACGAAGCGGTCGAGGTCGTCGCGCAGTCGACGTCCTTCGACGGCTGGAGCTCCCTCGAATGCAGCGAGCGCAACGTCGGTGGCCACGAATTGGCGGCGTCGGAGGGGGGTCAGCTCGCCAACCGGGACGCCATTGCGAGTCACCAGAAACCGTTCGCCGGCTTCGAGGCGCCGCATGATCGCCCCGCTGTCGTTTCGGAGCTCCCGCTGCGTGATCTGCGTGGCCATGTCGGAGAGCGTAGCACGCGTGCTACAAGACGGTTGCTGGGCCAGCTTCAGCGTCTCCAATGGTCGCAGCCGGGGCCACAGGTGGAGTCCTGATATTCGGGCTCCCAGAGTTCCTCGTCGAGGAGCGGTTGGAACTTCGACGAAGCTGATGTGCAGGTCGACTCCATCGTCGGTTGGCCAGATGCGGCGACGTGCACGACCCACCTTGAGCGGAACGCCGGTGATCAGCTCGGCGCACGCGTGCATGAGAAATCCGTGGGCACTCTCGGCCGACAGGCCCACCGTCACCAGCTCGGGGTGGCCGCGTTCGAGGAGGCCGATCGTGTACGCCCACGACGGTGAGGTGGGCGTGGACATCACCGCCATCACGAAGACGCCGCAGCGCTCGATGGCGCCGTGGACGCGGAACAGGAGTTCGTCGTCGACACTGAATTCATCCATGGCGCACACGATGCCAACGGGGTGTGACACGCACCTGACCTGGGCCGACGCGTCGTGTCGTGCGCCATCGAGGTTCGGGGGCGTCACTCCCCGCCGGTAGCGTGGGTTCGTGCCCACACCATTGAAGATGTATCGACTGCTCGGTCCCGACGGTTACTTCGACTGTCTCGAACCCGGAACGCTCGGCGGCAACGAGAAGACCAAGATCTTCGGACGCCTCGACTGCCGCGTCCCCAAGAGCGGACTCTCGAAGGGCACGTACCAGCGCCACCGTGTGTTCTTCGCCGACGAGGAGGCCGCACGCGCCGCGGGATTCCGTCCGTGCGGCAAGTGCATGCGCGACTCGTATACCGACGCCCCCGAGTAGGCGCGCGAGAGGTCCCGCCCCTACGGGGTTCCGAGGATGACCACGCAATCAGAGCCCGAGGGAACGGTCGTCCCTGTGGTCTGGGCTGCCTGGACGGTCGCGCCGCCTCCCACCGCCACCGCCAGCTGTGCGGCCTCGGCGTCGAAGCCAGTGTTGCACTGCACGATCGTGCCCTTGCGCGTCGGGGCGTTGCCGGCACCGGTCAACGTGTAGCCCAGGGTCTGGAGAGCATGCGACTTCTCGGTCGCCGCGCCGCCGACCCCCGAGCCATTCAGCACTGTCAGGCGCACTTCCGCGACCGGGCGATCGGGAGCGAGCGTGGTGGTGGTCACCGCGGTGCTCGTGGTGGTGGCCTCGGTCGACGTCGTGGTTGCCTTCGTCGTGGGGGTAGTGGAGGATGAGTCGCCGCCGCCACCCAACGCCACGGACGCGAGAATTGCAATGAGTGCCACGAACCCACCGCCCGCGGCCGCGCCCGTCCAGAACCCTTTCTCGCTCAGCCCGGCGAGCGGATTACCTCGGCGCGGCCTCGGCGCTTCGTCGCCCACTTCGCCCGCATCGGCCTCGGCTTGGCGCGGTTGGCGCCGACGGCGAGACGAGCCGTGCTTGGGAGGAGTGCCCGGTGCCCGATTGGGCGGAACCTCACCATTGAAAACGTGACCCGTCCACTTCGAGCCGTCCCACCAGCGGAAGCTGTAGCGACCGCTTGGGTCCTCGGCCCACTCGCCGACGGTTGTGTCTCCCTGGTCGTCCATCCCGCTCGCCCCCGTGAGCCTGGCGCCCACCGAGTGGCGCACGAGGAAGCCTAGGGCCGGCAGGGAAGGCCGCGCCGACGCCTCTTCACCGGTTGATCCGCCTCAACCCAACGTCGGTCGCGGTCCCTGTGGGCGCGGTGGGCGCGGTGGGTGCGGTGGGCCCGGTGGGCCCGGTGGCCGATGGTGGTGTCCGCCGTCAGGGCCATGGAACCCCGGCCGTACGTAGTCGTCTCGCGGTTCGGGGGCGACGGGAGTTGGATCGTCCTGCGGTTGCGCGGGAGGCTCGTCGCTGGGCGCGTCGGCAGAGCCCGACGGTGCGTCGTCGCTCGGCTCCTGCTCTTTGGTTGAGGGTGCGTCTGCCGCACTATCGGTCTCTTCGTCGGGCGGGGTGGCGCCCACACCTTCCGGGCGGTTGAGGAACGTCCGCAGTCCGTTCGCCGTCACCTGCGCCGCGCCGATCCCCAGCGCGGCGATCGCACACACACATGTGACGACTTGCATCGTCAAGCGGGCGCGGCGCCGGCCGCGCAGTCGTTGCTGCTTCTCGAGACGGGGTCGTGGGCTCATGGCATCAGTCGATCGGCTGCTGGATGAACGCGGCCCGACCCTTGAACGACAGCTCGGCGATGACCGGTCGGATTCCCGCGACGAAGGTGGCGACCAAGCCCAACGCGATCGCGGCGCGAACAATTCGATGCTGGTGCGTGCGCCGTGCCTCGACCCACCACCGACGTACCGGGGGAAGGCGCAGCAGCACCAAGGGCGCGCTCACGACGACCGCTTGCACGAAGATCCCGCTGAAGCCGAAGAGCAAGAGGAGGTGGAGCAGCACGATCGCCCAGATCACGTAGACGAGGCGATGCAGCTTCTTCCAGTAGCTGCCGAGCCATCGGTGTGCGCGTCGCGTCGACGTCACCGCCAGCGGGATGAGGAGCAACACAGCAAGTGTGCCCAACATGAGGAACGAGCGGCCGCCGACGCGTCCGAGCACTCCGCCGAACTCCTCACCCGTCGTGAGCGCCGCCAGGATCAGATCCACGGCTGCAGTGATGAACATGCAAACGTCGTAGTCGCGCCGCAGCGGAAGGTGCCAGACCCACCCGGTCATCGTATGGACGGGTGTGACCGCCAGCATCAACGCCATGAGCAACAAGGAGCACGTTCCGAAGACGTCGGCCGTCGACTCGGCAACGTCGGTGGCCGCGCCGGGTTGCCCCAACAGGTAGGAGATGATCTCGGGTCCCATGAGCACGAAGGGGACGAGCAACAGCGTGCGAAATGACCAGAGCGCGATCTTCTCGACGCGCGAACGACGTGAGGGTGGGCGCGTTCGAAACTTGCTCTCGACATCCGTGTCCGGCGGCGCGTGCGACGTGTCCACGACGTCGACCATGCGCGGATCATCGCGTGGACAACCTGAGAGAATTTTGAGTGGAGGCGCGACCGCGCGCCCCTCTTGAGCGGCTAGAGCTCGATCTGCTCCGTGGTCGCGGTGGTGCCGCTGACGGGCGGGAGGCTGCTGCCGCAGTTGTTCTGGGTGTAGTCGATGATCCGTTGCGCGGCCTGGCCGGCACCGGGCGCCGCGGCAGCAATCGCATCACTGTCGTGCGAAGCGATCGTTTGCACGAAGGCGCGGAACGTCTTGTAGTCCTTCCGGACCCCGCCCGGGGCGACTCGCTGGAGTCCGGCGAGCTCCTTATCGGAGATCTCGGTCGCGACATCGACGCTCGTCTCGATCCCGAAGATCCGCACGAACTCGAGTTGATGCTTGCGGATGTACTTGCAGTACCCCTTCTTCGTCGCCTTCGCCGCGGCTGGCGACGGACTCATCCCCACCATCCCTGCCACAACGATCATGACCACGAGCACTACCCGGGCTCGTCGCTTCATGGGAGTCCTCCCCGCAGGACGTCGTTGGCCCGGGAAAGCGTTGCATTCAACACCGCGTTCGGAGCGGATGCTTGCCAGATTATCACATCGAGCCGAGCGCGGTGTCGTGTGCCTCCGACCTGAGGAGCGAGAAATGACGACCGAGGACGTACGGGTACGCTTGCGGGCGAAGTTGGAGTCGACGTTCGGCGCCGAGGAGGCTTCGATGCTGATGGACCGTCCGCCGGGAGGCTGGAACGACCTGGTGACGAATCAGATGCTCGACGCCAAGCTCGATGCCCTGCGATTCGATCTGGTCGCCACTTTGGAGCGTGGTTTCCGGGCTCAGACATGGCGCCTCACCACGGCGCTGCTGGCGACCGTGACCCTTATGAGCATCATTCTCAGAGTCGTCTGACTCTCGCCCGCGTGTCCGGTGCTCAGCACCTCACGGTGTGGCCGTGCACGCCTCCGTCGACAGGAAAGCTTCGTTGAGCGCGCTTGCCGGGTAGCGAGTCGCCGCGGTGGCCAGGGTCGTATCGAGGCTCGCGCCGCCGCTCCGTAGCTGCGTGACCAACGCCTGTGCCGCAGTCGCGAATGCGGTCGGGTCATCGGTTGGCAGCGCGGCGGCGTCGGTCTTGGCCGTGGCGTAGGTGACGCGCACGCTCTTCGCCGAGGTGATGAACACGGCTGCGATCTCGGTCCCGTGCTCCCCCGAAGGGAACCCTTCGGATTTGAGGTCCTTGATCAACCTGGTGGTGACCTTGATCCCTCTGGTCAGGAACTTGGTGATCGCGGTCTTGCCCGCGGCCGGATCGGCGAGCGCGTCGCGTGATCCGAGTTCGCTCAGCCGTCGCTCCCACTGGGTGAAGTCCTTACACACCGCTGCGGTCCATGCCTTCACTGGCACCGCCTTGGCGGTCATCGCTGCGCCGGCGGTCCCCGCGCTCACCGCCATCGTGACGACACCCGCGACCAGCGCGCGGCGCATCGTTCGGGTCAACACGTGTTGTCGCCCTTCTTGCACGTGGTCGTCGTCGTGGCCGGCTCCGTAGGAGGCGTCGTCGTCGTCTTGGGTGATGGTGATGGTGACGGTGATGGGGCCGGCGGCAGGTCGGGTGCCGGCGATTCGAGCGCCAGGATGTCGACGACCACCTGATCGATGAACGACGCACCGTAGAGATTCGCGCCGACGAAGTTCTGGGGCCACCACCACGTGTCCCAGCTCGTTGCCCGACAGCGCGCGGCGGGGTCAATCGGATTGTCGTCGACGACTTGCAACAAGCAAAACGGTGCCGGCGGGCTCGCCGAAGTGAGGTCTGCCGCAATGGGATTGGGATTGCGACGGGTGCAGTACGCGGTGAAGTAGTAGACGCCCGGTTCCGTGAAGAGATCGAAGCCGTAAAAGCCCGGCAGGTGCAGGTTCGCGAGGGTGAACCGTCCCGACGGGCTCAGGGCGCTGCCGCTCACCACGAAGCTCGACCCGCTGGTGGCCTCTTCCGTCTGCGTCAACAGGCCGTCGACGCGCACGACCGGCCGCCCGCAGTCGCCTGTGAGGGTGATGCTGGTGAGGACGCCGCCTTGCCGCGGCGCTGCGCTGAGCGTGACCGGTCGGACCGGGTTCAGCGGCGGAACGGTCTCCGGCGTGGTCGGTGGCGGCGCCGACACCGGAGTCGTCTCGGGTGCGGGACGCACACTGGCGGCCGACACGCCAACCGTGAGGATCGCCACGAGGAAGGCCACGAGCGCGAACAGAATTCGGGTTCTCGAACCGAGCACGACGCCAAACCCGCGACGTTCGAGCATCCGGCCGAGATCACCGGCTCCTCACGATGCACTACAGCACCCGAGATGTCAAAGGTGGGAGGAAGGGCTGTGTTACCGATCAAGACGCTGAGCACTCGCTCGCCGGTCGTGCCAGCATGCGGGCCGTGAGCTCGGATCCGCTCGACAACTCCCGTGGTGTGCCGTACGAGCACCTGGCCGAGTTGCGCGCCTCGTGCCCGGTTTCGCAGACCGCGTCGGGCGCGTTCTACCTCGCCAGATATGAGGATGTGCTC